>NZ_JBALMO010000101.1:0-179 GCF_036963345.1 Bacillus sp. JJ722 | reverse complement strand
GTGACCAAGACACTTCGCTAATCGCTTTGGCTAACTTGTGGTTTTTCATCATATTTGATACTTGCAAATCCTCAATCCCTACAATATCGTGGTTTTTGATGATGTAAGTTGAGATTTTCTGCAAATAGTCTGTTTTTGCATGGGTGATACGTTCATGGATTCTTGCAACCTTCATACGT
>NZ_JBALMO010000100.1:0-3699 GCF_036963345.1 Bacillus sp. JJ722 | reverse complement strand
GAAAAGTATCAAGGTTTAGGCATTGGCAAAGAGCTTATAAACACAGCCATTGCTTTCTGTAAAGCCCAAAATTATCAGCATATTTTCCTATGGACAATCAGTATCTTAGAATCAGCTCGTCACCTATATCGAAAATTTAATTTTACAAAAACAGAAGAAAAGCCAAATGAAGAATGGGCAGTAACTAAATTAATTGAAGAACGATGGGATCTCAACCTTTTCAATAAAAAACAAAAGTAAAGAAATAGCTCAGGTAGAATATCCAATCTCAATGGCTGCATAGTTTGAAATTCTTAGGATTTGGATATTATTACGATTCTAAAAATAAGAGTTATCAAGTGAAACCACATCTAATCTCAGTACAGAAATTTCAAAGAAGGCTTCGAAAACTGACAAAACGAAACTGGGGTGTTTCGTTAGACTACCGAATATTGAAATTAAAACACAAGTTAAATTCGGATGGATAAATTACTTCAGGATCGTAAAAATGAAAAAAGCAACTGAACGACAATAAAAGTGCCTATTACCTGAGAAGCCCCCACTTCAAACAAGCCAGTAAGGGCTGTTAAGTGGTGGGTAGTACACTCAAGTTTAAGTTAGTCGATTCGCTTTCCGAAATTAAACAACTTTATTATCTCTGCACACTATAACAAAAGATAAGAATTTCAATATAACATTTTGTCATACTGAAAGGTATTCAGTAATTACAATATTTCGATATACCCTTCTGTTCCATGCACGCGGATTCGTTGCCCGTCTTTTATTAGTTTGGTAGCATGTTCTACACCGACAACTGCTGGTAAGCCATATTCACGTGCGATAACTGCCCCATGGGTCATCAGTCCGCCAACTTCGGTGACTAGACCTTTTATGGACACAAACATTGGTGTCCAGCCAGGGTCAGTAAAGGATGTAACTAATATATCTCCGTCTTCTAAATCTGCATCTTCCATGTTTAAGATTACACGTGCTCTTCCCTCTATAACTCCGGAAGAAACAGGCAGTCCTACAATCGCTTCGGCTGGGAGATTTTCTCGTTTGTACTCCCCTGTAATGATTTCACCATCAGACGTGATAACACGTGGTGGTGTTAGTTTTTCATATAATTTGTACTCGTCTTTTCGTTTGCTGATGATCTGGTAATCCAGTTTATTTGTACGGACAACTTCGTGTAGTTCTTCAAAAGTAAGATAGTATATATCTTCTTTTTCATGAATAACTCTGGCTTGTACGAGTTGTTCGGCTTCTTTTAGTAAAGCCTGCTTATAAACGAAGTAGCGATTAATCATGCCGTATTTTGGATATTCACGATAACCGATGAAATTCCGGATTAGGCTGATCATTCGTTTTGTCTCTTTGGCTTTTCTTTTACCGTCTGGTAATTGCTTCAATCGATCTAATAACTCTTGTTCTTTTTTCAAAGCTTCCTGTCGCCCTTGCTCAAATTTCCGATTGCCAGCTTTAGGCTCAAAGTCTTTGATATTGTTTAGAATTATTGGGACAAGTGTAGTTGGTTTTTCATTCCATCGAGTTTTAGTAATATCGATTTCTCCACTACATCGCATTCCGTATTTATTGAGATAAGCATAGATAGCGTCCCGGGTTTTTTGTCCACCTTCAAACTTAACCAGTTCATCCCAAAAGTTATCATCTTTTACATGTTGTAAATAATCAATTACTTCTGGATAAGGACGAATCACATCTGCGACATCCAATAATTCTAGACCCATTTCCGAAGTAATATTGTTTGGCACAGATTGAGAAAGCGTGTCTGCTACGTTTTTTTCGCCTAACCACTTCTCCATATTTTTATTGATCCATGATGAAGCATCCATAGCTGCCATGATAACACCCAAACTCTCTGGGTCAAATAGTATCTTCTTTAATTGCTTGATATCTTCTAGAATAAAATCAAATAAATCTGATCCTGATTTCGTTTGGATGTTTTGTTTTAACTCTTCTATCGATGTTTGACTACTCTTAATCAAATCAGAAACGATGGTCGGATCGTTTTCGATTTGTGCTTGAAAACCCGTAGACGACATACCTTTATTGCTTTTATTGGGACTCAGTTTTTTTTTATCTTTTGGAAACGATTTTATAAAATCTCCTCGCTCTATTATGGTCATAAGTGCGTCTTTGATGAGCGGATCGTATTGCCCTAGGGTATTCAATAAAATGTCTCTGCTAACAGGAGAAGACAGATTATGTGTGATATCAACAAACAATCTTCCACCAGCTTTACGCATGGGTGCAGGAGTCGTTAACAGGTAAAAAGACAATCCCAGCGGTTTCATGGCATCGGCCATCATTTGTTGATGACCGACAGATACGTACACGTGATTTTCTTGATCATTCGCTTCAGGGATCGGGTATAAAGTAGTGATTGGCCGACTCTGGACAATGTAAAATGCATCATCAACCAAACACCATTCGATATCTTGTGGGTAACCAAAATAAGCTTCAATCTGTCTTCCTATGCGTGCTAGTTGTAATATTTGTTGTTCAGTAAGTGTTTGCGTCTTTTGCTGATCAGGCTTGATCTGCTGTGTCTCTGTTCCACCTTCTTTTCGTGCATAGATAGCCAATTTTTTGGTTGCTATCATCTTATCAACGATTTCCCCTTCCTGTACTTTATAACAATCGGCAGATACCAAGCCAGAGACCAGTGCTTCTCCAAGTCCAAAACTGGCATCGATTGTTAGCAGTTTTCGGTTAGAAGTAATCGGATCAGCAGTAAATAAAACCCCTGAAGCCTGTGGGAAAACCATCCTTTGGACGATAACGGATAAATAAACTTGACTGTGGTCAAATCTGTTTTGCATTCGGTAGATTACCGCACGATCCGTAAATAGGGAAGCCCAACATTTGCTGATATGCTGCAAAATTGCTTCTTTTCCGATGATATTTAAATAGGTGTCTTGTTGACCAGCAAACGAGGCATGTGGTAAATCTTCAGCAGTAGCACTAGAGCGCACTGCATAAGCATGTTCATCTCCAAACTGGGAAAGATAGTGAGCAACTGCTTTCACAACATCCGAAGGAATTTCTACTCCCATAATGATTTGTCTAATTTTCTTGCTGATTTCACCAATTTGATCTCGATCTTCTATTTTTAGCATTGTTAGTTGATCTAACAATGCTTGAAATGTTTCGTTTTGTTCGATGGCTTTTTGATATCCTACTGTTGTAATACAAAATCCTTCTGGTACTTGTATTCCTTGAATTTTTGATAATTCTCCTAAATTTAACCCTTTTCCTCCAACGAGCAAAAGCTGTGTTTTTTCTATCTCCTGAAAACCGAGAACTAAAGAACTCATTCTACATCACTCCTAACCATCAATGTTCTAATGATTTTAGCAGTAGTAAATGAGAATAAAAAGTCTATATTAACCATTTTTTAAATGCTATAATTATATTAGGAAGAGTTCAAAAAAAAATAGCTAGACCTTACCATATAGTAATCTGATACCCCGGTTCATCCCCTTGAAAGCAGATCATATTCCTTTTAACCCCCTTTGAATATGTAAATTTAACTTTTTCCATTTGATCCGTTTGTTTTCCAAAAAATTCGCTCTGAGATCTACTCAGCAACACACTAATATTTGTAAATGTATATACTTTGTTCGATTATGTGGGATTGTAGATGATATAATAAAGTAATGAGACATTTACAAAGGATGGTGAATCAAATGAAAC
>NZ_JBALMO010000099.1:2981-3125 GCF_036963345.1 Bacillus sp. JJ722 | reverse complement strand
CATTCCTTCACATGCATGAAACAGTAGTAGAATATGAACAATTGGATAAACAATTTCCAAAAGAATATGAAGAGTTAAAGAATGCATTTCAACTTATGCTTTTTAAAGTCATCGAACATCTAAACGAGGGAAAACCCGTCACAA
>NZ_JBALMO010000099.1:2572-2761 GCF_036963345.1 Bacillus sp. JJ722 | reverse complement strand
CAGCCATTTAAGACTGGATCATTTGAAGAAAACACAAGGCGAACGACATTCCACTTTATGTCCCAAGTTAATTGAGAATACTTCTAGTTAAAGAAGTATTCTCAAAAATGGAATGTTCTTTGGATTTCAAAAGAGATATGTCAATTGAACCTTATTAGTATTCTTTCTTACATTTATTGTTTTTATTCA
>NZ_JBALMO010000099.1:0-2551 GCF_036963345.1 Bacillus sp. JJ722 | reverse complement strand
GGTGGTGGAACTAACCAACCTTTTTCTTTCATAATTTGTAATAATGTTGCTCCATCTTTTAAAGCTTTTGCATTTTGTTGAATGAGCATTAAAGCAATATCTTCACGGATACATTGACTAATAAGCCCACTTACTGCAGTTATTCCTGTAGCAATATCTTTAGCGATTGCATACGCAATTTGAGCATCTTGAAATCTTGCTCCAACTGGAATCTGTTCAATATCTACTGCTGGTCTTTCAGCAGGTGTAGGAGGAACTACAATATCATTCGAAATTAGTAGTTGTTCAAGTTCTTTAATAGATGGTTTAATACTTGCATTTATTACACTTTTTATAAATTCCTTTAAATCCTTATCACCGGTATGGTTGAAATAAACCTGATACCCGTCCAATGCTGCTTTTAAAGAAGCTGTTTGTGTAGATATACCATATACTTCTCCATAATGCATTGGCTCGTTTTGAGGATTACCACTTAAAATACCCATAAAAACACTCCTTAATTTAACATTTGTAGATTTACAATTGTTATTGTGCGCATTTTTAAAGTATTTACTCTGTAAATGATTCATTTGTTGTGGGCATTTTGTGTTTCAGGACAAGTAGATACATGCCAGCAATTTTACCCACCACATATAGTTGTTGAGTGATTTTTACGATATTATCCTGTGGATTAATAAAATTAGGTATTTCAACTTTCTTTACATTAATAGTTTGTTTATCTTGATATGTAACAGCTCTCATTGGTTTTCCTCTATACATATTAGGTATTCATGTCTCCAAGACCAGGACTATGTTCATTTGCCATGATTGGGAATTCAGGTATTGGGAATCCATCAGGTGGATTAGTTACATCTAATTCTCCTTGATTTCGACTAGGTGAAGTACCTTGGAAAATTTCACCTAAAGTCGTTGTATCTAAGCGGAAGTTGAATTGGGCATTATGATAGCCCAGATCTATATACTTTCTGCATTCAGGATACTTATTCAAATCATAATTAGGAACAGGGAACAGTTTACCCCAATCTACACCTAGTGTTTCTAATGCTTTAGCAAATGCATTTTGATGGGCGTTATCGCGAACCATTAAAAATGCGAGAGTTTCACGGAATGTTTTATTGCTGCTCATTTCGTAAATTCTAGACTTCTGTAACACACCCGTAGATTCTAAAACTAAATTGTTTAAAAGGTCAGCTATGAGGTTACCATGGCTATATACCCATGAACCACTCCAAGGATTTCCTCCAGCATCAACTGGTAAAGAGCTTTGCGCTCCCATAATATAGTGATGTGGGTTAGCATGTTTAATAGCATCATCTAATGGTGCTCCATCATTACCAGCACTACCTGTTTCAGGATAACCTGATTCATTTAATAAATGATTTATCGTTGTCTGCACTAATTCTACATGACTAATTTCTTCTAAAAATACCCCTCTAATTAAATCACGGTATTTTTTATCCTTGCCTCTGAAATTAGCACTTTGAAAAGAATACTGCATCATTGTACGCATTTCTCCAAATTGTCCTCCAAGAGTTTCTTGCATAACTTTCGCAGCTGCTGGATCTGGGCGATCTGGAACGATTACATTTATCAAATCCTCTTTATAAAAATACATAAAAACCCTCATTTCTTTAGATACTTTCCATAACTAGAATTAGCACCATTTAGGATTTTATGCACAAAGCTATATTAGAAAAAAGGGGTGAAGTTATTAATGCAATCAAAATACTTGCTTACAGCAAAAAATATATTTAAAGGCTCTTTTTTACTTTATACCTCTCTTAAAAATAGAAGATGGGAGATGGTTACAAAAGATGTGTGGGTGTATACTAATCGAATTGTAAATATATGTTTTATATAATAAAAATGGTGAACTAATTATGGTAGATGCAGGAAAAAGATTACAAGATTCTCATGAGAGATGTAAATGAAAAATTTAATGGTCGAAAACTAGTTGCAGTCATTCTTACTCATGGACATTTTGATCATGTAGGTTCATTAGCTCACATACTGGAAATTTAAAATCCGTGAATATAGCAGTAAATTTTTAAAACTTAAGACTGATTTTGATAATCAAAAATAAACCAACACTTATAGGGAGCTGGTTTGAATGAATTAATACAAGAGTATGTTTATATAGCGTATTAAAAGAACAATTAATTGATTGTCTATTACACATTTTTAAGTATAAAAAACAACACTAAAATAGTGCTGAACTTCGGTGGATGTATCTTTTTATGAACCCTTAATAGGAAAGTAAGTGTTCAATATATAATTTAAAATTTATAAACTTTAGCTTGGTTTTCAAATATTTTTTTAAAAATAAACACACTCAGAGTAAAAGTCCGCATCGATCAGTATGGCTTAATCGATGCTGGAGCAATTAAACGTAAAGGTGCATTGAAAAGGTCGGAAAAGTGTTGAATGAAAATAAAGACTTTGTTTTAAAAATGTTCGAAGAGTAGTATCCACCTTTTTGGGAAACTCAAGGGTTGATTTTAAAAATAAAAACCAACACTAGAATAGTGCTGGTAATGAGTAAAGCAAAGGA
>NZ_JBALMO010000098.1:0-7715 GCF_036963345.1 Bacillus sp. JJ722 | reverse complement strand
ATAAACTATATTTGAAAGCAATATAAAAAAGATACGTAGTTCAAGTAGTTTATTTCATATCCTTCAATTGTTGGAATTTTCTTTTTTCTATTGTTGAATCTATGATAATATTACTTTCAAAGCAATATTTATTCTATAGGAAACAAATACTGGGGGTTTATTTAATGAATTGGGATACAAGAGTAACACAATTATTGGGCATTAAATATCCGATTATTCAAGGTGGGTTAGCTCATTTAGCTTATTCAGATTTAGCTTCCGCTGTTTCAAATGTTGGTGGACTTGGTCAAGTTACAGCCATGAGTTTAGAAAGCCCTGAGGCTTTGAAAGAAGAAATGCGAAAAGTGAAAAGGTTAACAAAACAACCATTTGGTGTTAACTTTGCCATTGGTCAAAATAATAGAAGGTTTGAACACTTTGTAGAAGCAGCATTAGAAGAGGGAATGGAAGTAGCCACTATCACAGGAGGGAATCCGAAGGCTGTGTTCGATTTGTTGGAAGGAACTAATGTTAAGAAATTAGTGCTTGTAGCGGCAAAGCGACAAGCGGTGAAAGCTGAAGAGCTTGGAGCAGATGCGGTAATGGTAGTTGGACAAGAAGGCGGAGGGCATCTGGGAAGAGATGATGTCGGTACGATGGTACTAGTTCCCCAAGTTGTTGATGCTGTTTCTATCCCTGTGATTGCTTCTGGGGGTATTGGTGATGGTAGAGGGTTAATGGCAGCTTTAAGCTTGGGCGCTGATGGTATAGAAATGGGTACTCGCTTCATTGCTACTAAAGAGTGTGTGCATGCTCATGAAAGCTACAAGCGTTCTCTAGTTGAAGGAAGTGAGACGGACACTGTAATCATTAAGAGATCCCTTGGAGCTCCTGGGCGTGCTATTGCTAATTCTTGGACTGATAAAATACTTGAATTAGAAAAGGAAAATGTGGGCTATGAAGGTTTGAAAAATTACATAAGTGGCCAAACAAATATGAAGTACATACATCAAGGTGAGGTTGATAGCGGATATGCATGGGCAGGCCAGGTATTAGGAATGATAAAAGATGTTCCGTCAGTAGAAACATTGATTTCATCAATGATTTCAAATGCAGAAGATATTAGAAGAAAGTGGCAACAATAGAATATACAGAAAGAGTGATTAAGATGGAATACCAATATCCTATAGATATTGATTGGTCAACTGAAGAAATAGTGGATGTGATTGCTTTTTTCGAAGCAGTGGAACGTGTATATGAAAATGGTTTAAATCGAGATGAATTTATGGCAAAGTATCGCCTTTTTAAAGAAATTGTTCCAAGTATTGCTGGAGAGAAAAAGGTTGATAAAGAGTTTGAAGAAGTTAGTGGTTACTCAACTTATCGGGCCGTACAAGCAGCTAAGAAAGCAGAAGCAGGAACTAAAATTAAGCTGTAAATAGAAATACAAGGTTGTCATCTCATAAAAAAAGTAAAAGGGCGTTCGAAAAGTGATTTTCAATCATTTTTCGAACGCCCTTTTTTGCTTTTAGCTCTCTTCGTTATAGGTTACGAGAAAATTGTTATGCTTGCAGAGTATGTTGAAAATGCCCACCTTTGGCGCTTTCGAGAAAAAAATTTCATGTATATCCATTTAAATTAGACGAATGCCTATGTAGAAATCTAAAAACCATTACCTAAATACGCTATTGTATGATGGTTTTCCATCTGAACATAGGTTTAATCCAATTTGTACAAGGGTATTAACTGATTGAAGACGTTACGAATCGTTTGCATAAGTTCTTCGCCAGTCATTTTGACTGCATCTTCACGCGGAATTTCGATTCCACAGAGCAACTCAGCTTTTTTGACGGTTTGAAGTCTTTCAAACATCATATTGAGATCTTCTTCAGAAAGCTCTTGATGGGGTGTGCTAATTGGTTTCATATGATCAAGAGCCCAAACGAAATTAGCTGGTACTTGTTCTTGAACATATGATATGTTTTTTTGAAGCTTCTTTCCAATAGTTTCCTTTGAAGGAGCTTCGTAAATCACTGCATACCATATAAAGAGATGCGTTTCCCATAATCCGATTTGGAAGTGGGGTAGCATTTTATAACCTCTTTTATTGGCTGCAAAAGCAACCCATGTATCGTTTGGAGGGTTAATGGTTCTTCTAGCATGTTTGGCAACATGAGGGAAAATTTCATCTCCAATAAGAATAGATAATTCTTGTGAGAAGTAATCACCTAGATATGTAAGTTTTGGTCGAATGCGCTCTTGTAGAGCTTCCATTCGCGGTTCTAAACCATCTATTTTGAAAACGTTAAAATCAGAAGCAGTAAAGCCTTGGAATGTCATTATGGTCCTCCTTGACGACTTAATAGCCTTTATTTTATCACAGCTTTTAATAGAACTGAAATGATGTGTTATTTTCATAGGTAATTAACCTATTTTTAGTTACACAACGAGAAAATTGACATAAACTAGTAAAAATTTAAGTTTTTTAATTAGTCGAAAGGGGTGTACGTATATGAAACGAGTTATGAATTCAACGATAAAAACAAAGCAAATTGAAAGTCGACGTATTGGGATTTTACGGATGGAGTTAGATTATGAATTAGCGACACTTCATGAAGCTATTAGAAACAATGATGATAATGTAAAAAGAGACAGCTTGCAAAAATTAGATAAAATCCGAAAAGAGTTAATAAAATTAGGTGATCTATAACCAAATAATCATCTAGTTGATTTTAGGTTAAATGCCGGGCTCAAGTATGTTTGAGAGCTCGTTTTTTTATGAATAGACAACTTCGTTAATAATTTTAAGTACTGAGAGTATGTATTTTTCTGATGATTTCATATAATAAACATATGTGTATTAGGAAATCCTGGGGGAGGTGTTATCAATGAGCGCAATATGGACCGAAATAGAATCAAATGCGAAGCAGTGGATACGGGAAGCAGGTCAGAGAATCATGACTTCCTTTCAATCAAAGATACATATTCAAGAGAAATCTGATCGTACAGATTTAGTAACGAATATAGATAAAGAAATCGAAGCGTTTCTACTTCAGAAAATTAAAGGAGAGTATCCAACTCATAACATACTTGGAGAAGAGGGAGCAGGTCATCACTTAACAGATAGTCAAGGGGTTGTTTGGATTATTGACCCGATTGATGGAACGTTAAATTTTATTCATCAACAGCGGAACTTTGCTATTTCGATAGGTATTTATGAAGATGGTATTGGAAAACTTGGTATCATTTATGATGTTGTTCAAGATGAGCTTTATCATGCTATTATAGGCCAAGGAGCCTATTTGAATGAACAACGTATTCGCCCACTACAACAAGCTAACCTACAAGAGTGTATGATATCGTTAAATGCTTCATGGCTTGTTCCAAATCCCCTTATACGAACAGAAAATGCAATTCAATTAGTTCAAACTGTAAGAGGCACGCGATCCATTGGCTCTGCAGCTCTTGGCATTACAAGTGTTGTAACTGGGAGAATGGATGCTTATTTGTCGATGAAATTAGCTCCTTGGGATATTGCAGGTGGGCTAATATTAATTGAAGAAGTTGGAGCAGAAGTATGTGACTTGGATGGAAAACCTATCGAATTCCCAGCAACAACATCCTTTATTGTATCAAGACCAGGTCTTATGCAAGACATTGTAGAAATCATTACGAAAAAACCGTAATTCTTATTTTAGAATTACGGTTTTTTCTTCTATATTTTTCCTTCAGAACGTAATTTAGCTTTTGTTGAAAAGCCCATCCCCATGACTATAATTAATGCTAGTATGGAAAGAATAATACCGATGATACTTCGATATGCAACACTAATCCCGACCCCAGCCATACTGCTAGTGGCTAAGAGGGCAAGAAATAAGAAAAGTAGCTTATATTTCATTATTTTCACCTCTTATTATAATATTGTACAGAAATTATTTGCTTTTTTCCACTATGAGTGTGATATAATATGCTAGTTAATCTAAAAACTTAGGAGTGAAAATGCTTGGAACTTCGTAATGATATACGCAATATAGCAATTATAGCCCACGTTGACCATGGTAAAACAACGTTGGTTGACCAATTATTAAAACAATCTGGAACATTCCGTGATAATGAACATGTTGAAGAAAGAGCGATGGATTCTAACGATATCGAAAGAGAACGTGGAATTACAATTTTAGCTAAAAACACAGCTGTTCAATATAAAGGTACGAAAATCAATATTCTAGATACACCAGGTCACGCTGACTTTGGTGGTGAAGTAGAACGTATTATGAAAATGGTTGATGGTGTAGTACTTGTAGTAGATGCTTATGAAGGATGTATGCCACAAACACGTTTCGTTCTAAAAAAAGCTTTAGAGCAAAAAATCACACCAATCGTAGTAGTAAATAAAATTGACCGTGATGCAGCTAGACCGGAAGAAGTAGTTGATGAAGTAATTGACTTATTCATCGAACTTGATGCTTCTGAAGATCAACTTGAATTCCCAGTTGTATATGCTTCGGGTATTAATGGAACAGCTTCACTAAGTCCAGATCCAGCTGACCAAGAAGAAAATATGGAATCATTGTTCGAATCAATCGTTGAGAACATCCCAGCGCCAGTTGATAATAGTGCTGACCCACTTCAATTCCAAATCGCCTTACTTGACTATAATGATTATGTAGGACGAATCGGAATTGGACGTGTATTCCGTGGAACAATGAAGGTTGGTCAACAAGTTGCCTTAATGAAACTTGATGGCACAGTAAAACAATTCCGTGTAACTAAAATCTTTGGTTTCTCTGGATTAAAACGAGTAGAAATCAATGAAGCATATGCTGGTGATTTAGTTGCTGTATCTGGAATGGAAGACATCAACGTAGGTGAAACTGTTTGTCCAGCTGAACATCAAGAAGCGCTTCCTGTACTTCGTATTGATGAGCCAACACTACAAATGACATTCTTAGTAAACAACTCTCCATTTGCAGGACGTGAAGGTAAATGGGTAACAGCTCGTAAGATTGAAGAGCGTCTTCAATTACAATTACAAACTGACGTAAGTCTTCGTGTTGATCCTACGGACTCTCCAGATGCATGGATTATTTCAGGACGTGGAGAGCTTCACTTATCGATTTTAATCGAGAACATGAGACGTGAAGGCTTCGAACTACAAGTATCGAAACCAGAAGTAATCGTTCGTACGATTGATGGCGTACGTTGTGAGCCTGTAGAGCGCGTTCAAATCGACGTTCCGGAAGAGCACACAGGTGCTATCATGGAATCTCTTGGAGCTCGTAAAGGCGAAATGCAAGATATGATTAACAATGGTAATGGACAAGTTCGTTTACAGTTCTTAGTTCCAGCTCGTGGATTAATCGGCTATTCAACTGAATTCTTAACGTTAACTCGTGGATTTGGTATCTTAAACCACACATTTGATAGCTATCAACCAATGGCTACAGGTCAAGTTGGAGGACGCCGCCAAGGTGTACTTGTATCAATGGAGAACGGTAAAGCGACTCAATATGGTATCATGGGTATTGAAGACCGTGGTGTAATCTTTGTTGAACCAGGTGCTGAAGTATACGAAGGTATGATTGTTGGGGAACACAACCGTGAAAACGATCTAACTGTAAACGTAGTAAAAGCAAAACAAATGACTAACATGCGTTCTGCAAACAAAGATCAAACAACTACAATGAAAAAAGCTCGTATCATGTCACTAGAAGAATCATTAGAATACTTAAATGATGATGAGTACTGTGAAGTAACTCCTGAAAGTATTCGTTTACGTAAGAAGATTCTAGATAAAGGCGAACGTGAAAGAGTAACTAAAAAGAAAAAATACACAGAAACGAACTAATGATTATTTAAAATTAGTTTTATAACTGAATTGATATAAAATAACATATGAAGACATAAGTCAGCTCTTGCAGTAGTTCCTCTGGAATTTCTGCAAGAAGTGACTTTTGTTCCGAATATGGTGTTGTAGGATTATGTTAGAGTGAATTTTTTAAATTTTTGCTAAATAATTTTGTTCAAACGCTATTTATGAACAATTCAGGGGGAGAAGAGCGATGGATATTACTGAACGTCTAACGTTTTTTGCGTCTTTGTTCGAAGTAGATAAAAATCCTGAAACAGGTATGTGGTATCTCTACATCACTATTCTAATATTATGTGCATTAGTTTATCATTTAGGTTTTGCTAAGAAATTAACGATTTTACAAAATATTATAATTTATACTTGTCTTATCTTTGGATGTACATTGCTTACTTTTTTTGCCGTATTTCTTCCTATGGCAGAAGTTCTTTTTATTACAGCTTTATTCCTAGCAATATATAGATTTCGTTTACACTTACATAGAAAAGCACAAAATCAATAGAGTAATATTTAACTTATCATTAGTTTTGAAACAAGCGAATAAATCTTTCACTATAATAAAATTAAAGGGGGCGCCTATTGATGAAGTCATTGCAGGATGCTTTATACAATTGGTTGTCGATTAAAGTTGTGAGTGATGCCCGCCCAGATGACACGGCGGCTAAAGAAACGGTAGCTATGTTTCAAAAGATTCTTCAAGACGATCATCGCGTATCGTCTTTAGAAGTCACGAGAGACGATGATATGTATTATGTTATGTATAACCAGAATGGAAGTAGCAACACTAACCGTTTTCCTATTGATTTGATAGATTGTATTTTAATAAGTATTAATGAAAATCCAGAACGATATAAGAATTATGAGTAAAAAGAAAAGCACTGATATGATCAGTGCTTTTCTTTTTTAGCGGTTTCAAAGGTATTTATAAAAATATTGTTTACCATTCTTTTTCTTTGTTACGAGGTTTGCGAAATATGAAATTACCAGTGTTTAAGCGTTCGTTTGTTCTGTCTTCAATTCTTTCGTAGCAAGGTTGACACATAAAAGTATGTATAGGGCGATTTCGTAGTTTTTTGGCAGTTGGAGAATCATCTAGTATATTTTCAATATTGTCACAAATTACACATTTTACTCTCATAAGTACACCTCTAGCTTGTTTTCTATTGTTAGTATACCATGTTTATAGGAATAGGAATAATTGAAAGAAGTAAATTATTAGCATATACTTACAATGTAAAGTGTTGCCGACACTATGGTACAGGTGAAAATATTGTTTGGTGCTAAATTATTGTTTAGAAATAAAGGAGTCCGATGTTAATGGCAAATTTAGTGGAAAATGTATTAATTCAACCGCTTTTTGATGAATTACAGAAGCAACGTTTTGTGATTGTAACATCTTTAGATCATGAAACGGGTGTACCGAATGTAAATTCAATATCATGGACATTAGCAAAAGATGAAGCGACAATTGTATTCGCTGTAGCAAATCGTTCAAAGATTGTGAAGAACATACGTAAATCGAGTAATGTTGTTATTACTTTAATTGCTAATGAATCGACATATTCAATTAGTGGGGAAGCTTTTGTGAAACAGGAACAACTAGATGGTGTTAATTTAAAGCTTTCACTTATTGAATTGCAAATACGAGAAGTTCGAGATGTTATGTTTTATGGTGCGAAAATCACGACTGAACCTCAATATGAGTTTACATATGATAGAACAGCGGCCAGCGCTTTAGATCTTCAAGTAATGGAAGCAATGAAAAAAGCTTAGTCTCCTGACTAAGCTTTTGTTCGTGTTTAGGAAATTATAAAATAATTCGTTTTTGATTACTTTAAATAGAGTGATTTTACGTCCAGCTCCGAGC
>NZ_JBALMO010000097.1:0-13060 GCF_036963345.1 Bacillus sp. JJ722 | reverse complement strand
TGAAAATCACTTTTCGAACGCCTTTTTGCGCTTTGTTAGCCCTCCGAAGTAGTTTACATGAAATAGATAAACTGGCTGATCAACCTATCATTGGCGCTTTCGGTCTAGATGAAATCCCTGTATCTTCTAATAAGTCTAAAGAAAATACTTTCCCACAATTAAACAAAGATAGACAATAGCATTTATTAGACAATCTCTTATTACTTGATCAATCGAATTCACACGAATGCTTCATTAATATTTTGCTTTTGCTACATATTGAACTGAGTTATAAAGCTAGTTAAGTGGGAATTATGTTTCTAAAGAGCGAAATAAGAAGTACAGATGAATTTTCTTTATTTGTTCTTTTCCGTATATATAACTCGTGTTTTTGGTAATAATGGAATAATATTTTACTATTGTTATTTAGTCATATACCGGTGAAAATTATTTATAATGAGAATGAGTATAAAGCATAATTAACAGAAAAAGTACATACATTGGCATATAATCCATAAGGAAGTGATAATCATGCCATATGTATTGGAAAGAATCTCTCTTTATGAAAATGACGAAATGAAAGAGACAAATCTTGTTGTGAAGAATGATGCCTTCTATAGTAGAGACACTTCTGTTAAGCACATAAATTTTATTCGACTACAAATGGACAAGTATATAATGATTGCTGGGGAAACAATTATTGGGAATCTTGCAGAATATCAGGCGAATAGTATTGAGTATACAACAAAGATTGTGTTGCTTGGAGCAACAACCGTTTTGTTTCCTGTTGATGTAACATATGAACATCAAATTAATCAAGCTTTGGAGAATGCAAGAAAATTATTATTGAAATTCCCTCTAGATTATGTATTAGTATTACGTATACCTCTACAATTATTAAGACCTTCTATTGTACGTTACTGTAGACAGCACTTGATTCCTGGCCTTATTATAAGTGTTTACGATTTATCTGAGTTACAACACATACCTATAACTTGGATTCGAGATGCGGCTTTTCCTTATAAATTAGTTTTTATTCCACAATTTTCTGAAATCCACGAAGATCAATTAATGGTTTGGAAACAAGTTTTTCGAAATAGTAATCTAGCCTATACTGATGAATGTATACCTACTCATCAGTATTTATCAAAGAAGTTAATGAAGATGTTTGGCGTTTATCCTTATAGAGGAATTTTGCGAACGGGTGGAGAAGTAACATATAATGTTATACATGAAGATAATCGACAATTATTGCTGAACAAGCAAATGTTATATAGTGACAAAATTGAGTTTACTGTATTTAAGAATCAAGTAATTCGAACAGGTTCACAAGTCAATTTGCCTTCAAAGATGGGAAAAGAACTTGTGATAAAAATTCCAGGTTTTTTTCAGTAAATAATTAAATAGCATACAAGAATAGGATGAATAATATGATTACGATTGAAAAAGTGTTAGAAAAAATCAACAATGGAGAATTTGACGAAGCATACCGTCATATACATACTATACAAAACAGCGGGCTTGAAGAGGATATATTTGTTCTAGCAGAGAAGTTAGCAAATTTAGGATTTGTTGAGAAGGCATTTGGCTTATATGAACAGCTTCTTGCTACGCATCCAGAGGAAGGAGAGCTTCTGTTAGCACTTGCAGAAATCTGTATCGAATTAGATAAAGAAGATGAAGCATTAGAATTTGTTAAACAAGTGAAGCATGGTGACCCCGTTTATCCAAGTGCTTTATTGTTAGAAGCTGACTTGTATGCATTGAATGGTTTAGATGAAGTAGCATATGAAAAGTTACTAGAAGCAAAAAAGATGCTACCTGATGAATTGTTAGTTGATTTTGCAATAGGGGAGCAATGTTTTGCACAAGGACGCTTTCAAGAGGCTATTCAGTATTATCAAGAAGTATTAAAAGAAAATGAAGAGCTTGCAGGGATTTCTCTTTATCAGCGAATAGCGGAATCATATAGTAGTTCAGGTCAATTTGAAGAAGCTTTGCCTTATTATGAGAAAAGTCTCCAAAAGAAAACAGAGCTTCATTCATTATTTCAGTATGGTTTAACAGCTTTTCAAGCCGGTCAATACAAAATAGCTATTCAAAAGCTAGAGCAATTGAAAACAATGGATCATGAATTTAATTCTCTTTATTATTACTTAGCTAGTTCTTATGAGCAACTTGATGATTACGAAATGGCATACAAAACGGTCAAAGAGGGTATAAAGCAAGATGAATTCAACAAGGAGTTGTATTTCAAAGCAGCTAAAATGGCTCTTAAACTGAATGAACAAGAGGATGCAGTAACTTATTTTAGAGAATCCATTGCGATTGATCCAGGTTATTTAGAAGCTGGTATTACATTAGCGAAGTACTTTATAAGTCAGGAAATGTATGAAGAGTGTGTGGAAACATTAGAAAGTATGAAAGAATACGGTGAAAATGATCCGCAATTCGATTGGTTACTTGCAATTAGCTATGATAAACTTGAAGAATTTACGAAAGCGAGACAGTATTATCAAGATGCATTTCAAACGTACCAGCATAATGAAGAATTTCTTCGTGATTATGGATATTTCTTATTAGAAGAAGGAGATAGTAAGGTCTCTGAAGAAATATTTAATATGCTACTTACTATCAGCCCTTGGAATGAAGAATACTTATCGGTAATTGAGAATTTGAAAAACAAATAGAGTTAAGCAATGAGATTTACAGAAATAGCAATTAAATAATCATCTTTTATGGACTGCTAAATATTTATATCTCAATAAAGTTTTTACTTTGTTTGTCCATTCAAAAGAAGTATTAAAAAAATGCAATACAGAGGAGGGAATTTTCAATGGCTGCCCCTGTTTCTGTGAATGAGAAAAAGGAATTTATTCGCTGGTTTTTAAATCATTATCAATTAAAAAGACGAGAATGTGTATGGATTTTGAATTATTTAATGAGTCATGATCAGCTAATGAAGAAGGTGCATTTTGTTGAGAATGCAGAATGTTGTCCACGCGGATTAGTAATGTCTACTCATTGTGTAGATGAGGCACCTTTCAAATTCTATAAGTCGAACATCATGACAACAGATGCTGAGAAATCATTTCATGATATTCGCCTAAATAGAGATGAAGACATCTTTATTACATTGCATTTTCGTGCCGCATATTCTTCTTATCAATATGCAGCAGTTCTTGAAAAAAACCCTTATATTCCAATGAGTAGCGGTAGTAATGAAAAAGATAAGATAATTGCTGAACAGGTATTGGAACATTCTTTAGCTACCTTTCAAAGAGGTCAGCTTTTGAAGCAAATCGATGAAGCGTTAGATGCTCATGATTATGAAGCATTCCAATCATTAACTAATCAGTTAAACAAATTGAAAAAAGTATAGTCATTTAAAAGCGAAGCGTGTACAGATTGGTATGCTTCGCTTTTTGTGTTGCAACTGGTTAAAAAATGATATTATGTAATTGATTGGAAATATAACAGGGGGGCGATTACATATGAAGTGGATTTCAAAAGATATGGAAATGTACATAGGTGCGAAAGAATATGTGGATACCGTCATAATGCCATTAACCGGTATTACCTTTCAAAAAGGAATCAAACAAAGCGCATCTATCAATGATTTTATTTCGATTATCTCACAGGAAATTGAAAAACAGTTTAAAGGAAGAGTATTGCTTTTACCTCCATTCACTTATGGCTGTGATTGGGACATGGAAATGAAAAAACAACAAATTATGCAATGGAAACAATCGTTGGATCAGGAAGGGTTTTCATTTTTGTTTTTTCTAACGTCTGATGCGGATTGGAAATCTATAGAGAACGAATTAGAGAATAGTTTATTATATATACCTTCCCTTCCATTAGAGAGTTTAGAAGAAAAGTATAAAATACCGATGATGGAAGAACAAATAAGTGATGTATTGGGAATTATTAGCCGAAAATGGAAAGTTTAATATTTATGGAAAAAATGGATATATGACACATTCTTGCCATTAATTGTGTTGTTAGATTATTGACCTTGGAAAAATATTGATATATCATTGTAATGTCCTAGTTTTATAGAATTGTCCTTTTTATGTCCTTTGGACTAAAGCTTTTTTGATAGAAGGGGGGAAATTATATGAGCAAACAGCGTGTTTCTAGACGTCAATTTCTAAACTATACTTTAACAGGTGTAGGCGGTTTCATGGCGGCAGGGATGATTATGCCGATGGTGAGATTTGCAGTTGATCCTGTCTTGCAGGCAAAAGCAGAGGATGGCTTTACTGTTACGAAAGTGAAAGAAAGTGAATTGACTGATGAACCACAAAAAGTAAGTTTCACGGTAAATCAAGTAGATGCTTGGCATGAATCTGAAGAAACAAGATTGGCTTGGGTGTACAAAGATGACAAAGGGGATATTGTGGCACTGTCACCAGTCTGTAAGCATTTAGGTTGTATGGTTGATTGGAACACCGACAAAAAAAATCCTAACCAATTTTTCTGTCCTTGTCATTACGGTTTATATGAGAAGAATGGAAAGAACGTTCCAGGAACACCACCTATCGGTCCTCTTGATTTGTATGAAGTAAAAGTGAAAGATGGATTTGTTAGTTTAGGAACTATCAAAGTGAATAACTTGAAGGGGGTGTAATCATTGCTTAATAAGATTTATGATTGGGTTGATGAACGTATTGATATTACGCCACTCTGGCGCGATATAGCAGACCATGAAGTACCAGAACATGTTAATCCCGCACATCATTTTTCCGCATTCGTATATTGTTTTGGTGGATTGACATTCTTCGTTACAGTTATTCAGATTTTATCGGGTATGTTTTTAACAATGTACTATGTACCAGATATTAAAAATGCTTGGGAATCTGTTTATTATTTACAAAACGAAGTAGCATTCGGCCAAATTGTACGTGGTATGCATCACTGGGGAGCTAGTCTAGTTATTGTCATGATGTTTTTACATACATTGCGTGTATTCTTCCAAGGAGCTTATAAGAAACCTCGTGAACTAAACTGGATTGTTGGAGTTTTAATATTCTTTATTATGTTAGCACTTGGTTTAACAGGTTACTTATTACCTTGGGATATGAAAGCGCTATTTGCGACAAAAGTTACGCTGCAAATTGTTGAATCGATACCGATTATTGGTGTTGCTGCTAAAACATTATTGTCTGGAGATGCAACCATAGTTGGTGCCCAAACACTAACCCGCTTCTTTGCTATTCACGTATTCTTCTTACCAGCAGCATTGCTAGGATTAGTAGCAGCTCACTTCATAATGATTCGTAAACAAGGTATTTCAGGACCGCTATAATATTTAAATAATTTGAAAATACGGAATTTTTAGATGAGGAGGGGGTTGTGAAATGCATCGTGGAAAAGGAATGAAATTCGTAGGTGATTCACGAATTCCAGCTGTGAGGAAACCGAACATTCCAAAAGATTATTCAGAATACCCTGGAAAAACGGAAGCGTTTTGGCCAAACTTTCTTTTAAAAGAATGGATGGTTGGAGCGGTATTCTTAATCGGATTTTTATGTTTAACAGTAGCACACGTGCCGCCATTAGAGAAAATGGCAGACCCATCAGCTGCTGGATATATTCCACTTCCAGACTGGTACTTCCTATTCTTGTATCAGTTATTGAAGTATACGTATGCTTCAGGCCCATATAATGCAATTGGAGCAATGGTTATTCCAGGTTTAGCATTTGGTGCATTATTATTGGCCCCATTTATTGATCAAGGACCAGAAAGAAGACCAGCAAAACGTCCACTTGCAACAGGTTTCATGTTACTTGGTATTGCTAGTATCTTCTATTTAACTTGGTCTTCAGTTGTTAACCATGACTGGGAAGCTTCTAAGAAACAAGGTGCAATTGTATTAGGACCAGAGATTAATAAAGATGATCCTGGTTACAAATTGTACGAGGCTCAAGGTTGTATCGGATGTCACGGTGGTAGCTTAGAAGGTGCATCAGGCCCGAAATTAACAGAGCAAGGCTTAACTCCTGAAGAAATCGCAAAAATCGCGAAAGAGGGAAAAGGTATAATGCCACCTAATTCGTTTAAAGGTACTGATGAAGAGTTGAAGCAATTGTCTGAATTTATAGGTAGTTTGCAGAAGAAAGAATAAGGTTGAAAAACTAACGGTAAAAATTTCCGTTAGTTTTTTTGTTTTAACAAAACATCATTTTCACTTTCCAATGATGTATGTCTATTATTACGATAATCATTACCGCTCTAAAAATATCCGCATATACTATTTAAAAGGTGTCTTTGGGGTGATGTAATGAAAAGAAGAAAACAAAGTCTCATGTTCTTTACTCTATCATGTGCATTGATTGAATGGTTCTGGCTTTTTCATTCTCCAACCCACTTTATTGAAATCATTATGGTGCTAATTGTTACCGCTTTCTTTATTTTGTTTAGCAGTCTTTCTTTTATAGACGATGAAAAGTCTAATGAGCGTTTTTATAATCGAATACGACTTTGTACAGTATTAATATTAATAGCATTTATATTACTTTTATAAAAGATTATTCTTTAGTTGACTGCTTCTCAAAATCGTTTAACTTATTTTTTGAGGTGAGATATGATATTTATATATATTAAAGAATAAGTTGCTATATATACTTGGATGATTATTAGTTAGGGAGTTGAAGATTACGATGATTCATATATTGATTGCAGAAGATAACAATCATATTAGAGAATTGATTAAACAGCATCTTCAAGGAGAAGGTTATACGGTTTTTGAAGCTGTCGATGGAGAAGAGGCGTCGATTATTCTTGAAAGACAACAGATGCATTTGGCTATTGTGGATGTGATGATGCCTCATAAAGATGGCTTTCAGCTATGCCAGGAAATAAGATCATATTATGATATTCCAGTTATTTTATTAACAGCTAAGGATCAGCTTGTAGATAAAGAGAAGGGTTATTCAGTTGGAACAGATGATTATTTAACAAAGCCCTTTGAACCGAAAGAGCTCTTATTTCGGATAAAGGCGTTGTTAAGACGATATCAGATGGTAAATGCCGAGAAAATTGTTCTTAATGATACGATAATAGACCGAAAAAGCTATGAAGTTATTAGTGGCGGTAAGTTATTAATGTTACCAATGAAAGAATTTGATTTGCTGTCTCAATTAGGGAGTTATCCAGATCGGATATTTACACGAGAAGAATTAATAGAACTTATTTGGGGGACGGATTTCGGAGGCGATGATCGAACGGTTGACGTACATATTAAACGTTTAAGAGAACGTTTTGCGAAGCGGACAGTTGATTTTAGTATCAAAACAGTAAGAGGTGTTGGGTATAAATTGGAGGTTACTAAGAAGTGAGAACACTCTATTTGAGAATCGTTATAACGACATTAGTGGTAATGATCTTTAGTAGCTTGTTAGCATTTATCATTTCGAATGCGTACTATCAAAGTAATTTAAAACCTCGTAATGATGAAAAAGTTACTAAGATGGCTAACGATATAGTTGCGTTTTATGAAAATAATCAAAATGTAGATGTTGATGCTTATTTAAAAAGCATAGGAGAGCTTGGTTATCAAATTTATTTAGTAGATGAAAATCATAAAGGTACCTTTTATGGTGGTGAATATCGAAAAAAAGAGCTAGATGCAGATATTGTTCAGAGTGTAATTGAAGGACAAGAATATCATGGGATTGCTAATTTTCCATCTAGCGCCTTTATAACAGGTTTCTTTGATAATGTTTTAATAAATACAATCGGTGTTCCTATGATGATAGACACTAAACCATACGCTTTGTTTCTTCGCCCTAATGTCACTGTTCAGTTTGGAGAATTACGCTTTTTCTTTGCCCTTTTACTAGTTGTAACCAGTCTATTAAGTATTGTTTTTGTAGCAGTTAGCACTCGTTATCTTGTGAAGCCAATAACAAAATTAACAGAAGCAACAAAGCGAATAGCTAAAGGAAGATATGATATCGAATTACAAATGAATAGGCGAGATGAGATTGGCGTATTAGCGTCAAACTTTTCAGATATGGTGCTTAGTATTGAGCAACTAGAAGGTATGCGCCAAGAGTTTGTTTCAAATGTTTCCCATGAAATTCAAACTCCGCTAGCATCTATTAAAGGCTTTGCTCAAATGTTACAAGTGAAAGGCTTACCAGAGGAGAAACGTATTTATTATTTATCAATCATTGAAGATGAAAGTCAGCGATTGTCTCAATTAAGCAAGCAGTTGCTTACACTAGCGTCATTAGATAAAGAGCAAGGTATATTGGTAAAGTCAACATTTGATGTCGCTGCACAATTGAAGCAAATTGTTACACTAAATCAATGGAGCTGGCGAGAGAAAGAGTTGGCGTTGGATCTTGATTTACCTACAACTATGATAAATGGTGATCAAAAACTTCTGTATCAAGTGTGGATTAATCTTTTAACGAATAGTATTAAATATACGAATGATGGAGGTTCAATTTCAATCTGTATTCTATTAGAAGAACAATCCTGTTGTATTGAAATCGAAGATACAGGTATAGGAATAAGTGAAGAAGATCTTCCTCATGTTTTTACGAGGTTTTATAAAGGTGATAAATCAAGAAGTAGACAAGATGAGCGGAATAGTAGTGGACTTGGTCTTGCGATCGTAAAAAAAATAATTGATTTGCATGATGGTAAGATTGAAGTGAAAAGTAAACAAGGTGAAGGGACAACCTTTAGAATTACGCTTCCTAACATGTAATGAGCTGTTCATCTTCCGTTCATATTCAAATTTTATACTATGTTCAAGTTAAGAACATAGACATTGAAAGTTTGATGAATGGAGATGAACAAACGATGTTTCTTGCTATTAGAGAGATGAAACACGCTAAATTTAAATATTTATTAATTGGATTAATTATGGTTTTGATTGCATGGCTAGTATTTTTCGTATCTGGACTCGCACAAGGCCTTTCATCTGATAATGCTTCAGCGATTCAAAAGATGGAAGCTGATTATATTCTTTTACAAAAGGATGCTGAGCATCGAATTACTCGTTCGATGTTATCGGAGAAACAGTTAGATGATGTAAATCAATATATAAAGAAAGAGAATATAGAGCCATTAGGAGTGCAAATGACAGCAATCACGAATGGTGAAGCTGCAAAAAAGGTTGATGTTACATTCTTTGCAGTGAATACGAAGGGTAGCTTGATGCCAGATTTGGTTGAAGGTAAGCAAATCAATAATGAAACAAAAGATAAAGTTATTGCTGATATTTCCTTAAAAGAAGAAGGATTAGCGGTTGGCGATCAAGTGACTGACGAAATATCAGGTCAAACATTTACGATTAGTGGTTTTACGAAAGACCAGTCTTTCAGTCACTCTCCGGTTATTTTTATGAACTATGAAGCTTGGAAAGCGATGAATGAATCAAAGATGAATAAAGGTCAACTAGGATTTAACGCTATTGCTTTACAAGCTAATCAAAATCAAATGACAGATATTAAAAATCACATGTCTGATATCGATGTGATTACAATCAATGAAGCATTAAAAGGAATTCCAGGGTATTCAGAGGAGCAAGGCTCATTATTAATGATGATTGTATTTCTATTTATCATTGCAGCATTCGTTTTAGCGGTTTTCTTTTATGTAATCACGATTCAAAAAATGAATCAGTTTGGTGTATTGAAAGCTATTGGGGCAAAGTTTGCCTATTTAGCACGAAATATTATGTCTCAAGTAATGTTGCTTTCTGTAATTAGCTTAGTAATCAGTATTGCCTTAACTTATGGTATTTCCTATATGTTACCAAGCTCGATGCCTTTTGATTTAAGTCTTGGCCTAGTCGCCGGCTGTTCAGCATTATTTTTAGTTGTTTCAGTGGTTGGTTCATTACTATCACTTTATCGAGTTGCAAAAATTGATGCGATTGAAGCGATTGGGAGGGCTGCATAATGACAAATAAACTGGTTTTAGATCATATTAGTAAAATATATGGTGATGGTAATACATCTGTAAAGGTATTGGATGATATATCATTACAAGTGAAAGCTGGAGAATTTGTCGCAATTGTCGGGCCTTCTGGAGCCGGTAAAAGTACATTTCTTTCAATTGCCGGCGCTTTACTATCACCCACAAGTGGAAAAATTAGAATCGATAATCAAGAAATTCAAAATCTGTCTGAGAAAAATTTGAATGATATTCGATTGAACAAGATTGGTTTTATATTTCAAGCAGCGAATTTAATTCCTTACTTAACTGTTCGAGATCAATTATTATTGATTCCGCAGTTAAAAGGGAAGCTTACGAAACAAGATGAGGCACGAGCCGATGAATTGTTAGATCGTCTTGGTTTAGATCATCGTCGTAATCATTATCCAGAAAAGCTCTCTGGTGGGGAACGACAGCGTGTAGCCATTGCAAGAGCGTGGATGAATGACCCGGAAATCATTTTGGCTGATGAGCCCACCGCTAGTCTAGATTCGGAACGAGGTCGTGCTGTTATACAAATGTTAGCGGATGAAGTAAAACGTAGTAAGAAGTCAGCCTTGATGGTAACGCATGATAAACGGATGTTAGATTTATGTGATCGAGTTGTTTATATAGAAGATGGAAAACTATATGAACACGAACATAATGAACCTACTAAATAAATATCTAAAAAAGTCAACATGATAGAAAATGTTGGCTTTTCTATGTGTGCACTGTATGATAAAACGATAAGATGTAATCTATGAAAGAGGTAATGATAATTTGATGAATATTATCTATACAATATTGCGGAATAAGGCAATTATTATCTTATTATTAGTGGTAAATATTCTTGGTACAATATACGGTTATTACTGGTATAAGGGGCAATTGGAAGAAACCGCTCCGATTTTTATTCCATTTGTACCTGACAGTCCAACAGCATGTTTGTTTTTTGTTTTTGTTTTAATCGCTTTTCTTTTGAGAAAAAATTGGGGTTTGTTTGAAGCGCTCGCACTGATTTCACTATTTAAATACGGTATTTGGGCCGTTGTAATGAACCTTCTTACCTTGAAAGTAAGTGGAAGCCTTCATTGGACGGGATATATGCTAATGGCATCACATTTAGCAATGGCGCTGCAGGGTTTGTTGTATGCAAGATTTTATCGTATTAAGTTATGGCATTTAGCAGTAGCAGCCACATTTACGTTACATAATGAAATGATTGATTATGTATTCGGACAAATGCCATGGTATGGTAGTTTGTCCGTGTACATGAATGAAATTGGTTACTTTACATTTTGGTTAAGTATTGTATCTATCTTCATTTGCTACTACTTTGGCATGAACCGACCTCGCTATGAACTAAAACTATAATTGTGGTCTACTCTTATCCCTTACTTCATATATGTAGTATGAAAGAGGAGGGACAAGTTTATGTTTAAGAAATTATTGTTAATGCTGTTTGTAATGATCTTTACTATTGGTTCACCGATTTATGCGATGACCTCTTCGAATATAGATAAATTGAATCAAAAATCTGATGAAGCTCTACAGATGATGAAAATAAAACGAGATGAAGATGCCCTTCATTTGTTGCGATCCTTTTCTGAGGAATTACTTGCGATGGCAGGTGAAGAAAATGCTTTTAACTCGGACGAGCTAAAAATTATTACAGCTGCTTATGACGGTGCACTAAAATCATTACAGACTACCGAGAATACGTATGATTATAAAGTAAATGCATTAACGAAACTGCGGTTAGTCGTTGATGCTGTTTCCTCGAATCATCGTCCACTGTGGACAGAGTTGGAAGAAAGTATGATGTCTACTTTTAGTGAAACGAAGAAAGCAGTCTCAGAAAAGAATTCACAGCAGTTCCATAATGAATTAAATGCATTATTGATTCAATACGATTTGATTTATTACAGTTTACAAGTTGATGTGAAGCCAGAAACCATTCAAACGGTAGATGCAAGATTTCAATATTTGGATCAGTATAGGCCGCAAATTTTTGAAAATGTTTCAAGCCAAAAAGAACTTGATGAATTGCAATATGAAATGAAAGCAATTTTTGATGAAATGAAGAAAGATGAAGCAGATCCATCTTTATGGTGGGTCATCATTTCAACAGGTAGTATTATTATTAGTACATTATCTTATGTAGGTTGGAGAAAATATAAAGGAACGAAAGAAACAGTGCGTTCTAAAAATAATACGAAAGATTGATCATAAGTACTCTTGTCCCTAGAATTGTAATACAACTGTGCAAGGAGGACTTCGATGGGAAATTATTTGATATATTTGGGACTTATTATTTTGATTCCAATTTGGGCTCAATTAAAAGTAAAGGGAACATACAATAAATACTCCAAAGTTCCTTCATCCTCAAGAATGACGGGTGCTGAAGTAGCAAGAAGGATATTAGACGATAATGGTTTATATCATATACATGTAGAAATAACAAAAGGATACTTAAGTGACCATTATGATCCTAGGACGAAGGTAGTTCGTCTATCTTCTACTAACTACCATGGTCATTCACTAGCAGCAACTGCTGTTAGTGCACATGAGGTAGGACATGCTATTCAAGATCAGCAAGATTACGCTTTTTTTCGTTTTCGACATTCGCTAGTACCAGTTGCAAATATTGGTTCTAATCTTTCGTGGGTATTCATTATGATTGGTATATTTGCACAGGTTTCGGGATTACTTTTGCTCGGCATCATCCTGATGCTTGGAGCGGTCCTATTCCAAGTTGTTACGCTACCTGTTGAATTTAACGCTTCTAATAGAGCGATGGATCAAGTTGTTTCACTGGGGATTATTTCAAATAGTGAGGAACGGGAAACAAAGAAGGTACTAAATGCAGCTGCACTCACTTATGTAGCTGCTGCGGCAGTTGCAGTTCTTGAGCTTGTTCGATTAATTCTCATATTTACTGGCATGAGCCGGGATGATTAAATCACTGTATGTAATAAAGAAGAATCTCTCTAAAGGATTACAAGTAACCTTAATGAGAGATTCTTTTTTAATTATTTAGGAAATAATTAAAAAATTCGTTGTTGATCACTTTAAATAGAGTGATTTTACGTCCAGCTCCGAGCACCCAACGCCTAGTTAACTTCACACTTCTTCTTA
>NZ_JBALMO010000096.1:8884-10514 GCF_036963345.1 Bacillus sp. JJ722 | reverse complement strand
TAACTTTTAAATTTGATAAGTGAGGTACTGATTTTTTACGAGCTTATAACTGAGTCGAGCGCTAAGTAAAATATTTACTTTGTATAGCCATTGAGTAGAATTCTTCTATTCAATGGCTATTATGTGTGTATAATTTCTAATTCGATGGAAGTCACAAGAGAAGTAATAATCCCTTTTTAGACATATTTATTTGTTATTCTTCAATTCCTTCTCCTTCTTATACCAATTACGAAGTTGATTTATATGGGCTTGATGATATCTATTATGGTCTGCTATATGCCAAATACCCCATCGGATAGTAGCTATCGCTCCATTTTCGTAATCAACTGTTGTATTGAGCTGTTGGTCATTTAACTGAGAGCAAATAGATTTAAACATGGTGAATACCTCATCGTAATCAAAGAGAATCCTTTCCAACGAAACACCATAAATTAAAGGTATTTCATTGTTTTTATCCAACATAGGTCCGTATTTATCTTCAAGAAACTTGGGTACTGGTTCACCCTTAATTCTAAATATCCAGTTAAGGTCTACATATGCCAAGTGTCTAATTAATTGTGCTGTACTGTTATATTGTTGGTTTGGTCCCTTATAATCCAATTCCTCTTGTGACATATCTGCAATAATGGATTTTAATCGAAAATAATTATGATCGATAGCAGAATACAGCATACCTACAATGGGCTCCATATTCGATTCACCTTTTAAATCCAGAATCATTCATCTAAAACCTCACTTACAACCAATATATGTATCTATTACTCTTTAACGACTCCTAGAACAAACCCGTCATAGCCTTTGCTACCTACTGTTTGAATAGCTGTTGAATCAATACGCGATTCTTCAGATAATAAATCAATAAATTGACGAACGCCTTGAATGTTTAAATCTTCACTATTAGCATCTATAACTTTTCCACTACGGACCACATTATCCCCAATGATAACCGTTCCTGGTTTCGAATATTCTAATGCCCACTTTAAATAATGGGGATTATTAGGCTTATCAGCATCAATAAAAATGAAATCAAAGCTAGAAAAACCTTTGTCTTTAAGAGTAGGCAAAGACTCAAGTGCCGGTCCAACTATTACTTCAATTTTATTCTCCAATCCGGAGTTTCTTATATTGTCTTCAGCCACTTTTGCATGCTTGCTATTGAATTCCAGTGTAATGAGTCGTCCATCTTCTGGTAAAGCTCGACCAAGCCAAACACTACTATAACCGCCAAGAGTCCCAATTTCTAAAATATTTTTTGCTCCTTTAAGCTTTGCGAGTAAACATAGTAATTTTCCCTGATTTGGTGAGACATCGATAGCTGGTAAATTTGCTTCTGAGTTTGTTTTTAGTATTGAATCCATAATAGGATCTGTCGAGTGAAGTTTAGTACTAAAATAAAGATCTACATCATTCCACATTTGGTGATTATTCATATCATTGCCCCTTTTAAAAGTATTTATAATTATTATACTATTCAAATCATTTTTGCTAAACTATCTGATTTTACTTCAAGTTATTGAACTTTTATTATTTGTATACATGATATTTGTTTTTGTTTAGGAAATTATAAAATAATTCGTTGTTGATCACTTTAAATAGAGTTATTCTACGTCTAGCTCCGAGCGCCCAACGC
>NZ_JBALMO010000096.1:0-8852 GCF_036963345.1 Bacillus sp. JJ722 | reverse complement strand
CGTGTTTCCTTTATCTCGTGCGCAGTGCTCCAGTTCATACGGCGCTGAACGGGCGCACTGCGCTTTTGTTTTTAATAGCTAATCTTGAAAACAAGATTCCAATTAGAACAAATAATATGTATAGAAAACTCATACCTATTCCACTTAGAATCTCCCCTGCCATTATTCCAAGAACTCCAAACATTTTCCCGATTTGAAATACAAAACCATTAAAGGCCATATAAGAACCTCTTCGTGAATCATCTATAATATCGGCAAGTATTGATTGTCTAGTTGGCACATACATTAATTCACCAATTGAAAGTATAGCAACGCCTATAACTAATACAATAAGGTTGTTCGAAATCGCTAAAATCGAATATCCTAGCCCAAATAAGATGAACCCTATATACATAGTTACTTGTACTGATTTATTTCTAATCCATTTCGTTATTAAAGTAGTGAATAATACGATCATAAGCGTATTTTCAACAGTTAATAAGCTTAACATCTTCACTCCATTCAAAGAGAGTTCAAAGTTACCGAAGAAAGTTACTACCTGAGTCGGGAATTCTTCTTCTAATCTTATAGCTATAAAATTATTTCTTTGAAACTCAATAGATAGGATTGCTATTCCTCCAATTGTAAAAAAGATAAAAGGTAAATCTCTCATAATAGTAAGATAACTGCTGAAAATCGACTTTATTCGAAAAGAATTCTGTATTTTATTTTGCGGAGAGATAGTAAATGTCTCTTGGATATAAACAATGGTGATCCATAATGTGATAAATGAAATAATTAGTAGAAATAGTAGTAACTCAAAAAAGTAATCCTCAAACAACCATCCCCCAATTATTAAACCGAGCATAATCGATAAATTAATAGCCCAATAATTGATCGAATACATCATGGCCCTAGTTTCTTTTGTACTAACATCTATTAACATTGCTTCTGCAGCTGGATTTATTAAACCCGCAGATATACTCATAAGTAAGAGCATTAAAAAAGTAACCCATGGAGATATAAATATGGGAGAATTAGCGAGAGCCATCCCAATAAATGCAAACAACTTCATCCATTCTCCTATAACCATCAATTTCTTTCTGCCAAGTGAATCTGCTAGGTGCCCACCATACAAGCTTGCAACAAACTGTACTATTACTTGGAACAATAACAGGAATCCTGCAATAAAAACATTTAATTCTCGTGAAAAGTAAATAGCCATAAATGGAAAAACCATCGAGCCAGTTACACGACTTAAAAATGAAGTATAAATCCGAACTCGAATATTTTGATGTAAATCTTTGAACATAGTAATCACCTCTGTACTATTATGCTTTGCTAAAAAGAGGTAAAAAAGGGTACAATCTTCGTAAAGTTGTCCCCTTTTTCAGATTAATCTAAGGAGTTAAGTAATGAAGGATTATATATATTTTCAAATGAGAGCTTATTTATATCCGAAAGAAGAGAGCCAAATCGTTCAGTTTAAGCTTAATGAACTAGAAAAGCTATGGTATTGTTCACAGAAGAATGTAAAAAGAAGACTAAAAAAGTTCTCAGATGCAGGTAAAATAATCTACATTCCCGGAAAGGGGAGGGGAAATCCTTCAGAGATGAAATTTAGTTTTGCATTCCAAGAAGAGATTGAAAGAAAGGTCCTTGAGTTCATTCAGCAAGATCAGTTAGAGTCCATTGTTTCACTATTACAATTGCCTATTCCTAAAACATGGATAGCAAATGTTTCAAAAGAGGTCCAAAATCTTTTTGGTTTCCAACAATCTAATCAATCCAAGGATTTTTTAAGAACCATAATAACAAGAAGTTTAACCACTATTGATCCAATATACGCATCAGTTACATTTGAAACGTATCTAATTCGTCAATTGGGAGATAGTTTAGTAACTTATAACCAAGAGCTAGACCTCGTAGAACCACATATAGCTCATCACTGGGAAGAGAATCAAAGCAAAATTTGGGTTTTTTACCTTAGAAAAGGTGTCCGATTCCACAATAGAAATATATTAACTAGTAAAGATGTAAAATACACTCTGGAGCGCTTTCAAATAAATTCGTCACCTCATTCTTGGTTAGTTGAAGATATTGAAAAGATTGAGTGTGTGTCTCCTTACATATTGAGAATTACTCTTAAGCGTTCTAACCCTATGTTCCTTAGATATTTAAGCTCTCATAATCTTGTAATATTGCCGGTCAATGAGCACTTTGATGAGAAGAAGTGGATTGGTACTGGTCCATTCCAAATGAAGAAACGTACTGATACATTACTCGTTTTATCAGCATTTGATGATTATTTTTTATCTAGACCTTTATTAGATGAAGTTGAATTTTATAGAGTTCCGATTGAAACAACTGTTACATATGGTGTTGATAATCCCAATGGTAATAGGGATGGGTACTTAGAACAGAAAGAAGTTGAAGTAGGTTTCCGATTTGTAGCTTTTAACTTCATGAAGAATACGATTGTCCATGACAAATTTTTTCGTGAAGCTCTCTATCATCTTATGGATATGAATCGTCTTTGGAAGGATTTAAACCGATCAAACCTTAATGAAGCCTCTAGCTACTTTTTTTGGAAATCAAAACAATTATCTAAAGATACAGAAAAAGTAATATCTTTGTTAAAAAAATCAAAATATTGCGGAGAAATGATTTCTTTATATGCATTGGAAAAACCCACCTACTTGGAAGAAGCTAAGTGGTTGCAAAATGAAGCGCAAAAAGCAGGAATTAATATTGAAATTACTGCGTTTAATTTAGAAGAATTCTATGATCCACTTCTAGAAAAAGCAGATCTATTACTTATGGGTGAAGTTGCTTCAACAGATTATCACGTATCATTTATTGGAGCGTTTCTAAACAAAGCCTTAATTTTCAACCTTTTCTTTACTGAAAAACAGTTAATGGAATTAAATGTTTACTTTGAAAAGATCAAACAAGTAGGAAGCGCCAAAGAACGAGAAGTTTGGATAGATGCAGCAGAACGTTACATTCGGAAAGAAAATCTTTTCTTATACTTATACCATCCTGTTAAACATCAAACATTTCATCCAATGATTAAAGATATTGAATTCGAGTCATTTGGCTATGTAGATTTACGGAAATTATGGATAAATAATATTTAATAGTAAAAAAAACATAAATAGCTTGGATGAAAAAAATCCTTGATAAACAGCAGTAAAATGCACAGATACAAGTAATTGCATAATGACTTTTCTGATTTTTTGGACTAGAATGATAAATATAGAAAATAATGGTATTGTAACTAGTGTTTTATTTAATTTGAATAAAATTATTAAAACAATAGTAAACTTAATGTTTTTCGCAAATGGATAAGAGAAGAGGGTACCAAAATGAGTAAACCAGAATTATATGTTAGTTTAGTTGTAGGTCCAGATTCCGACATGGCAGCATATTCTTTACGATCAACCCTTGAATACTTTGGGGCAAGGGTTACAGTACATTGGATAGGAAGACCAAATGATCTTGTTGATGTGCTGTCTGGTGAAGATCGAGCTGATAAGATGGATTATTTAATTTTTAGTTTCCATGGAGATGAAGGAAGATTTTGTATGCCTGAATTGGGTGAGGATGTTTATGAACCTGATGAGCCAAGAGGGGAATTTTTTGGTGCTCAAGATGTTATACGATATTCAAAATTGAAAGATGTAAAGGTTATCGGAGCAGGGTGTAAATTAGGAGTAGAATCCTTAGCAACAGCATTTCTTAAATGTGGCTGTCATTCTTATATGGGGCCTGATGATGATATAGATGGAAATGCTAATTTAATGTTCGTTATGAGATTCATGTATGAAATTATAAATCATAATAAAAGCCAGCAAGAAGCGTTTGAAATTGCAAAATCTATAGATCAAGAAACATCGATGTATCAACTCTATATTTCATAAATTTATAGTTAGTTTTTCATTAGAGAGCTTTAAAAGGAGGTACTAGGTTTTAAATAGTATCTCCTTTGTTATCTCTATATAGATTATGGAAGAGGGAAGGGGAGTTGGGTTAGTTGAGAAAAACTGAAATTATTCCTTGGACAAAAGAATGGGACAAATTATATAGCAAAGAAGAGAAAATACTTAAAGAAATATTTATAAACGAATTGGTAGATATTTTTCATATAGGAAGTACATCTATACCATCGATAGGTTTTGCGAAACCAATAATAGATATTTTAATAGTAGTAAAAAATATAGAAAATGTTGATTTATACAATGAAAATATGAAGTCTCTTGGATATGAACCAAGAGGTGAGAATGGAATATCTGGCAGAAGATACTTTCCGAAAAGCAAGGATAAAAGAACACATCATGTACATATTTATCAAATTGGTAACGAGAATATTGAAAAACATTTAAGTTTTAAACATTACTTACTAAACAATCCAGAAGAGGCAAAAAAATATGGTGAATTAAAAGTTCATTTAGCAAAACAGTTTCCAGATCATACACATGAATATCAAAAGGGAAAAGAAGCATTTGTGAATGAACTTGTTGAAAAATCTCTTAAATGGAGGGAAGGGAAATTATAAACAAGAAGTTCTGTATAGGATTTGCAATTTGGGATTTTTATAAGATGAAAATTATTCTATAATAATTTATAGATAATTCATATTATTTTAATTTTTCGACCTTAAAAGTATGTTACATTAAATGAATTACGAAATGGTTATAAAGTTTGAAAGGTTGAAAGTTTATGAAACAGATACTAATCATTGAGGACGACAAAGCTTTAAGCAATGGAATTGCTTTAGCGTTTAAACAAGATCTTTTTCAATTTACTCATTGTGAACTAATAACTCATGCAAAACAGTTAATCAAGGAATGTACTTACGACTTAATTTTATTAGATATTAACCTTCCTGATGGAAATGGGTTTGAATTATGTAGTTGGATTCGTAAATTTAGTAACGTACCGATTTTGATATTAACAGTAAATGATATGGAGATGGATATTGTTATTGGATTAGAAACGGGTGCTGATGATTATTTGACAAAACCATTTAGTTTAATGGTTTTACGAGCGAGAGTTAATGCCCTATTAAGAAGAAAATCAATAAATGATTCATTAACTACAATAAATATAGGGAATTTTAAATTCGATTTTGAAAAAATGATTTTCTTAAAAAACAATATTAAAATTGAACTCAGTAAAACAGAACAAAAATTATTAAGGCTATTAGTAATAAACAAAAATATAACTTTATCAAGAGAAAAGTTAATTGATGAAGTTTGGAATAATGGTGCTGAATATGTGGAAGAGAATGCCCTGTCGGTTTCTATAAAACGATTACGAAACAAACTAGAAGATGATCCATATAAACCCCTTCATATAAAAACAGTGTACGGAATAGGCTATGTTTGGGTGATGGAATAATGTATATTCTTGCTTTTGCTATATTAATCATTAGTACAGTAAGTATTATTTTATGGTATCGTAAAAAAACAATCCATACGATGAATAGATTACATGCATTATTGGATTCTGCTATTAGTGGCCGTTTGATTGATACGCAATATAATGAATCTCAACTCGCTTCTTTAGAAGCAAAAATGAATCGTTACTTAAAATTAGTACAAAATGAAAAAGAGAAGTCAGTTACAGAAAAAGATACAATTAAATCATTAATTTCAGATATAGCCCATCAAATAAAAACACCAATTGCAAATGTTATTCTATATTCACAATTATTGCAAGAACAAAATGATTTATCAGATCATAATAAAATAATGACTAATTTTATACATAATGAAGCAGAAAAACTAAACTTTCTTATCACATCTTTAATACATACTTCTCGCTTAGAAAACGGGCTAATTAATGTGTCCCCAAAAATGAATTCTGTAGATGAGCTATTATCAGTTGTATGCAGAGAACAGGAATCTAAAGCCTCTTTAAAAAAGATTAAAATAGAATTTACGAAACATAATGTGAATGGAATGTTTGATTATAAATGGACATTAGAGGCTGTTAGCAATATCCTTGATAATGCTATAAAGTATTCTAAAAACGGAAGTACTATTCATATTTCATCTACTGAGTATGAAATGTTTTATTCTATTGATATTAAAGATAATGGTATAGGTATTAAAGAAGAGGAGATAGCGCAAATCTTTAAACGGTTCTACCGCTCTCATAATGTTAAAGAAATCGAAGGTGTAGGAATTGGTTTATATTTAGCCAGAGAAATTATAACCTCCCAACATGGTTATATAAAAGTTTCTTCCGTAGTTGGCAGTGGTTCGACTTTTTCCATCTTCCTTCCTCGAAAAAATTGATTCTGTCAACACTGTTAGATTTAAGAAAGATTGTAGAAAGATAAGTTAGATATAGTCTGTGCATAGGAATAAAACCTTGTACAGACTATTTTTATTGAATTGAAGGGAAGATCTACTATGAATCTCTTAAAAACAAAAGATTTGAGTAAATATTATGGTACTGATGCTACAACAGTAAAAGCACTTGATAGGGTATCAGTTGAAATAGCTAATGGAGAATTTGTCGCAATTGTAGGAACTTCTGGAAGTGGGAAATCAACTTTACTTCATATGCTTGGTGGCTTGGATACACCAACAAGTGGCAAAGTAATCGTAGATGGAACAGATATTACCAAAATGAAGAAAGATGAATTAACGATATTTAGAAGAAGAAATATTGGATTTGTTTTTCAAAATTACAATTTAATACCCATTTTAAATGTATATGAAAATATTGTCCTTCCAATCGAATTAGATGGAAATACAATTGATACATATTATGTTAATGAAATTATTAACACGCTTGGGCTTCAAGAAAAAATATATGAAATGCCAAATAACTTATCTGGTGGACAACAACAAAGAGTTGCAATTGCTCGTGCTCTCGCAACTAAACCCGCCATTATTTTAGCTGATGAACCAACTGGGAATTTAGATAATAAAACCAGTCAGGATGTTTTAGGACTTCTAAAAATCACAAGTGAAAAGTTTAATCAAACAATTGTGATGATCACTCATGATGACGCAATCGCACAACTTGCAAATCGTATAATCAGACTTGAAGATGGTAAAGTTCTGGGGGGGTGTTGTGATTAAAGTGAGAAACAAAAAAATAATTAACCATATATCTATTGAAATTTTTAAAAAGAATAAAATTCGAAATTTGTTTATTGTCCTTGCGATTATTCTAACAACCTTTACCATTACATCTGTATTTAGTATAGGTATAAGTTATTATGAATCTGTTAAACAACAACGCATTATGATGCAAGGTAGTAAATTTGATGCGATGTTACTATCTCCAACGAATAAACAAATAGACATTGCTCGAAACATGGAGAATACCAAATATATTGGGCTATATGCTAAAGCTGGAAGTGTAAAAAAATATCAAAATGAAAATACTCGTTTACCGATGGTTTGGATTGATGATTCTAACTGGAACCACCAAGTTAAACCCTCACTTGAAAAAATAGTGGGACATTACCCACAGAAAGTAAATGAAGTAATGCTATCTGAAGTAAGTTTAAAGAAACTCGGTATTAAGAAGGAGCATATAGGAATGAAGCTGCCATTTCAATATGAAAATGAAAATGGACTGCATGAGAAAACCTTCATTTTAACCGGATATTACAAAGATTATACAACTTCACCAAAAGTTTATGTTTCAAAAGAGTTTTATAGCCAATCTGGATATAAGCTTGATGATGTAAATATAGGTAAGATGTATTTAACTTTCAAAAATCCCTTACTATCTGAAAATCAAATTAACCAATTAAAAAATGATTTTCACATATCTAAGAAACAAGAGTTATATACTGACCCAGACGTTATTAGCATTTTCTATGGAGTCGTCCTTGGCATTGGTGGACTTTCTTTATTAATTATGATTAGTGGATATTTATTGATTTATAATGTTTTAAGTATTTCTATTTCAAAAGAAATTCATTTTTATGGTTTATTAAATTCAATTGGAACTACGTCTAAACAAATCAAAAGATTAGTTAAGCGGCAAGTAGCATTTCTTTCAATTTTAGGAATTCCTATAGGTTTAACATTAGGTGCTGTTATTTCATTAGGATTTGTTCCATTCGTTCTAGGTGCATTTTCTGTCGAGACTTTAAAAGTACAAGTCATATCGTTTCATCCAATCATATTTGTTGGAGCAGCTCTTTTTTCTTTTATAGCCGTTCTTTTAGGAACAAATAAGCCAGCGAAAATGGCTAGTAATATTACTTCAATAGAATCTATGAAATATAACGAATCTTCGAATACTAAAAACAAAAAAAATAGCACAAGTGGTGGTAAATTATATCGTATGGCTTGGAGAAATATGTTCCGATATAGAAAACGAGCTATCATCGTATTTTTATCACTTTTTATTGGAATGACAACATTTATGACAGTAAATACAATGGCGAATAGTCAAGGAGTAAGAAATATTTTATCCTCCTTCATTTCATACGATATCAGTTTAAGTAATGAATCAATTACTAATGAAGATGAACAAAAAATAAAGCAAATATTTAATGATGATTTTATTGAGCAAGTGGAGTCGCTAGATGGAGTCAAAGAAGTTCATAATATTACTGTGAATAAATTAATGATTGCCTACAATGAGGAAATATTAGGGGATTACTTGAAGGAATTTTATAATAAGCAGATGAGAGAACCATATAATGAAGAAGTAGTAAAAAGATTTAAAGAACATCCAGAAGAATTCTACGGCTTTGCGATTGGCATTGATGAAACATACTTTGATGAATTAAATAAGACATTAGATCATCCTATCAATAAAGCAGATTTCCTATCAGGTAAAACAGGTATTATTGAAAAAGTAAATTTTTTAGATGTGAATATGGATAATTT
>NZ_JBALMO010000095.1:19031-20458 GCF_036963345.1 Bacillus sp. JJ722 | reverse complement strand
TATCTCAGTCGGAGGGCTCCAGTTCATACGGAGCTAAACGGGGCGCTTTCGCCTTTCATATAAAAATAGGGTCCTATGCAAAAAGCACATAAGACCCTACATGGTACATGAGTGAATTATTGATTTAATGCACTTTCGTATATCTCAAAATATTTCTTTGCAGCAGCAATGTGAGAATAGTCTTCTTCGATTTTGGCACGAGCTTTAGCCGCCATTTCGATTCCTGCTTCAGGATCACGAAGTAATGTAATGATTGCATCTGCAAGTTCATCTACATTTTTCTCTTCAACTAGTAAGCCATCCACACCGCTATCAACGATTTCTTTCAGACCGCCAACTGCGCAAGCAATTAGTGGTGAGCCAGAACCCATTGCCTCAAGTGCAGAAATGGAAGTAGCTTCTTCTACACCTGCAGAGTGAACACTTGGTACAAGTGCTACGTCGCTAAGATCATAATAATCACGAACGACTGAGTGAGCAACAGCGCCAAGTAATGTTACGTTTTGATCCATACCTTCGCGAGCAACGATTTCTTTAATTTCATTTAAAGCTTCGCCGCTTCCTGCATAAATTAAGTGTGCATTAGGGAATTCTTTTAACACTTTTGGAAGAGCAAGTGCTGGATAAATGACCCCATTTTTCTTTGTAAGTCGACGAGGGCAGAATAGTACATCTGCATCCACATCAATTTCATATTTCTCGCGTAATTCATTCTTCTTATCTTTGTTTGGCTTGAATGAATGGATATCGATAAAGTTGCGAATGGCTGTTGCTTCAACACCCGAAACTTCTTTTACATAGTCTTTCAAGCGAGTGTCAACAGTTATAACTTTACGAGCGCCATTGTATGCTTGGATTTCGATATCTTGCATGAAGCGTGCTTCTTCACTGCCTTCATCCATTGAGCCTTTTGAAATACTTTCGAATGCCATATATCCATGAACGGTAGCAACAGTTGGAATACCGCTTTCAAGTGCCGCTAATGTTGTGAATGGATCTTGAGCATGAATTAAATCATAGTTCTTATGTTTATTTTGATCGAATAGGGCACGTAGGAAGCGTTGGCGCATTTTGTGACTCCAAACAATTCCTTTCCCTTTCTTGAATTTATTTAGAATATAGCTTGGTCCTTGCGCAAGAATTTTGCGAGAAACCGGAGAAACATCTGAGAAAGATAATACATCTACCTCATGTCCAAGTGATTCTAAACCAGCCTTTAATGTATCAACATGAACGGATAAACCACCAGCATGCGGATAGTCATACGCAGTTGCAATAAGAATCTTCATTACGTCTCCTCCAACATTTACTTTACGATTATTTCATCTTCTGTTGTAAGCATTATTTTTTGTCTAGGTAGTTTCTTAGTTGTCTATTCGTTGCCCAGATAGTAGGCAACGGTCGCTTGCGCTTTTCTTATTGTCTAG
>NZ_JBALMO010000095.1:4605-18988 GCF_036963345.1 Bacillus sp. JJ722 | reverse complement strand
GATAAGTCAACATCGAATCACTGCGTTCTTCGTGTATCCTTTATCTCAGTCGGAGGGCTCCAGTCCATACGGAGCAGAACGGTCGCTGCCGCTTTTCTTATTTCAAAAAGTTTTCTTTCAATAAATCAACATTTCTTACAGCTTCTTTACGCATGATTTCTGCATTGTCTCTTACGATGCTTGCGTAATGTTCGCGGTTGTCTAGAATGGTTAGTGCATTTTGAGTAAGTTTGTCAGCGTCAATTTCCATTAGATCTGCTGAGTAATCCCACATGCCACTTCTCTTTAATAAGCTTTCAACTTTCTTATCATAACTTAAACCGATGTGAGGTACACCTGATAAGGTTGAGAAAATTAATGCATGTAGACGCATACCGATTGTCATTTCACATTCACTAATGAAGTTTAAATATTGATTCGGCGTGAATTTCTCGCCTAGCATAATTGTTTTGTCACTATGCTTCATGTGTTTCATTACTTGCTGACTAGCATTTGTGTCATGATGACCTTCCATAGGAACGAATACAGGTGTTACACCTTTCTTCTCAATAAGCTCGTCCAAGATTTGCGCTGTTTGTTCGAATTGCTTTGTATGTTCGAACCATGGACGCATTGAAACGGCTACTAGTTTCTCGTCACCTTTTAATTGAAGTGAATCCATGCATGCAGAGTCTTCTTTTTTCTTGAAAGCAAATACGATGTCTGAAGTTACAACAGTTTCAGGTCGTTTTACACCAAGATTGAGAAGATAGTCTTTCGAGAATTGATCTCGAACGGTTACGAAGTCAGCAAGGTTTGCAAGCTTCATTAGAATTTTTCCCCAAGTGGAAGTGACAGGACCAATTCCTTGTGAGAAGAACATAACTTTTGATCCGCAAAGTTTTGCTAATAGCACAATCAATAAATAATAAGGAAGTGGTCCGAAAAGAAACTTCGTTGGATAAGCGTCTTGTAATAAGCCGCCGCCACCACTAATTAATAGGTCAGCATCTCGCAATGCTTTAATCTTTCCTTTATTATCATGTCTCCAGCCGCGATACACAGTTTTTACATTGTGTTCTTTCGCTGTTTGTTCTGGAGATAAAGAAAATACAGTTATATCAGGAGCATCTAACGAGTCTCGTAAATTATCGACGATACTTTCAAGAATCGCTTCATCTCCGGTGTTTCCTAATCCATAAAAGCCTGAAATAACAATTTTCAACCTGGTGTTTCCTCCTTTTTATATAAAACCAAACCCGCTTATTGTCTATTTTGTTTAGCGGATGCGGTGTGTGTCTTCAGCTCGATTTGTTTAGCTTCAGTCCATACGGAGCTGAACAAGCCACTTCCGCAATTCGACCTGTCTAGCTCCAGTGCCCAGCGTCTAGTGAACTTCACTCTTCTCCCTACGATAAGTCAACATCGAATCGCCCATCGGCTCATCGTGTTTCCTTTATCTCAGTCGACGGGCTCCAGTTCATAAGGAGCTAAACGGGGCACTTCCGCTTTTCGACCTGCCCAGCTCCTAGTGGATTTCGCCCACCTCCCTACGATAAGTCAACATCGATTCGCTTAACCGCTCATCGTGTTTCCTTTATCTCAGTCGGAGGGCTCCAATCCATACGGAGCTAACCGGGCGCCTCCGCTTTTCTGAACTTCATATATTTTAACATTACGTCTATTGTTTCTCAATGCTATTAATGTTTGGACAGGGCGTTCCATATATTACTTGTTTTAGGTAGCTTTGTCTTTCCTAATCTTATTAATGCAAGCATCATTTTAATTTGATATACTATGTTAGGAATTTAATTCTTTCTTTTTAAATGCTCCAATTGCAGATGTTTCTGTCAAACAAAGTGGGGTATAGTGAAACGCTGAACGAATGAAGATGCGTTCGATTGCATGGCTTTTCAGAGATGGACCGATCATACGATTCATCTAACATACTAAAAAAAATAAGTGAGGTCACCAAGCTATGAAGAAGATTTGTGTCATTGGTTTAGGCTATATTGGCTTACCAACAGCGTCTGTTTTTGCTCGTGCTGGATATGATGTACTGGGCGTAGACGTAAATCAAAAAGTCGTAGATTCTTTAAATGAAGGCAAGGTTACTATAGAAGAAGTTGATTTACCTGAATTAGTGCAAGAAGTAGTTGCTAAAGGTAAATTGAAAGCATCATTACAACCAGAGAAATCGGATGTATTTATTATTGCTGTTCCAACTCCAATTCATGCGGATCATAGTGCGAATGTGGATTATGTAGCGGAAGCAACGAAAGCAATCCTTCCTTATTTAGAGAAAGGAAATATTGTCATTGTAGAATCAACAATTCCACCAAGAACGATGGATGACTTAGTAGCACCAATTATTAAGGAAGCTGGAATTGATCCATATAAAGATATCTATTTAGCTCATTGCCCAGAACGAGTACTACCAGGGCGTATTTTAATCGAGCTAATTGAAAATACTCGTATTGTAGGGGGAATTACACCAGAAGCTGCTACAAAAGCAGGTGATGTGTACCGAGCTGTTATTACGGGTGATGTAATTGAAACAGAAGCAGTTACAGCTGAAATGTCTAAGCTAATGGAAAATACATTCCGTGATGTAAATATTGCACTTGCTAATGAATTAGCAAAAATCTCAGCACGTCTTGGCGTAAATGCACATGATGTGATTGAGCTTGCGAACAAACATCCACGAGTAAATATCCATTTACCAGGACCAGGAGTAGGTGGACACTGCTTAGCAGTAGACCCATACTTCATTATTGAGAAGGCAAGAGAAGAGTCTCCTTTAATTGCTGAATCACGTAGAATTAACAATTCAATGCCACACTTTGTTATTGAACAAATCAAACGCCTAACTTGTGAATTAGACAAGCCGGCTGTTGCAGTTTGTGGTTTAACGTATAAAGGAAACATTGATGATGTTCGTGAAAGTCCAGCTATCGAAATCGCTGAAATGCTTCTTGCAGATGAGCGACTAGATGTAAGAATTCACGATCCACACATTCACGAAGAACAAGTTTCCTTCCCATTACACACGCTAGAAGATGCAGCAAATGGGGCAAACCTTCTTGTTGTTCTTGTAGACCATGATGAATTCAAACAGTTTGATGAAGCAATGTTACTTGAGAAAATGGCTACTCCAGTTATTTTCGATACTCGTAACTGTGCGAAGATTAAAGATGATCGTTTTACAATCTACCGTATTGGTGATTTGAAAAACTTACAAGCTATTCAATAAAGTGAACTGAACCATCAGTAGGAGGTTTATCTTCTCTGATGGTTCGTTCAACGAATAGGTTCCTTACTGTCGCTTATCCCCCACTTGGGCTTCTTTGTTTGAGGTGGGAGATATAGCGAGAGTTAGGACGGAAAAATTTAGAAACTTTTTAACCTATTACTTCGTCTAATATAGTTAAGGATTGAAGCATTGCATGATGTCTAGCTCCAGCTACTAGCGGACTTTACAATATGGGCGCTTCCACTTTTCATATAAGGAGGGCGTTAAGTAACAGGTTTTCAAAAAGAAAACAATCTAGTGAAGGAATTTGCGCTGATCTAGATGATAGGAAGATGAACATGCAAAAGGAAACATATTTCGGCGTAGATGTATCACCATTAAGCTATGACGAAATTCTTGTTGATATTGAACAAAGAATGGAAGAAGGCAAGAAGTCAACGATTATTGCTGTAAATCCTGAGAAGGTTATGGCTGCTGAGAAGAATGAACAATTGCGTGAGCTCATTAATAACAGCACTTATGGCATACCTGATGGCGTTGGCATACTGCTTGCTTCCAAGCTTAAGAAAGGAACGATTACTTCTCGTGTAACGGGAGTTGATATGATGGACCATTTGCTGGCATTTGCAGCAAAGAAGGGCTATCGTGTTTTTCTGTATGGTGCAAAAGAAGAAGTCGTTTCACAAGCGAAAGTGAAAATTGAAGAAAAATACCCTGAAATCATCATTTCAGGATACGAAAATGGTTATGTACAAGATCCAACGCAAGTGATTAATAAAATCAACGAAGCGAAAGCGGATCTTCTATTCGTAGCGATGGGAAGTCCGAAGCAAGAGCTATGGATTCGTGAGCATATGAATAGTGTAAGCGCGAAAGTTTTCCAAGGTGTAGGCGGTAGCTTTGATGTATTTGCAGGACACGTGAAACGTGCGCCAGCATTTTACCGAAATCTTGGTTTAGAATGGTTCTATCGTTTAATGAAAGAACCAAAGCGAATTAAACGTCAGTTAGCACTTCCGAAATTCTTATTAAAGGTTGTGCGCTCTAAGTAACACTAATTAAATCCTTTTGAGTAGCTCTCGAAAGGGTTGTTATTATGTTTAGTGGAATAATATGTCGATGCAGGGGGAAGATGATGAAAGTATTACATGTCATAAGCGGCGGAGAAACTGGAGGGTCACGTAAACACGTAACAACTCTGTTAGAACAGTTTCCAAAAGAATCTGTTTGTCTCCTTGTTTTTCAAGACGGTCCTCTTGCACAAGAAGCAAGGCAAAAAGGAATACGTGTGGAGATGTTGCCACAGACATCCCGTTATGATTTACGAATTGTAAACAAGCTAGCTGCGTTCATTAATAAAGAGCAATTCGATATTGTTCATTCACATGGGCCACGAGCGAACCTTTTTATGTCATTTATTAAGAAGAAGATTCAAGCAGTATGGGTTACAACCATTCATAGTGATCCGAAATTGGACTTTATGAAGGGCGGTTTGAAAGGCCGTATCTTTACGATGTTGAATCTCCGTACACTTAAGAAGATTGATTTCTTCTTTGCTGTATCAGAACGCTTTAAAGATAATTTGGTTGCACTTGGGATTCCAGCTAACATCATTCATACCATCTATAACGGCATAACGTTCTCAGAACCACTAGAGCGTGATGATTCTTTACAGAAGGAACTGAAGTTATCTAACGATGACTTTGTTATGACAATGGTTGCAAGGCTGCATCCAATCAAAGGGCATGATCTTGTCCTGAAAGCATTGAAGAAGTTAAACAATCCTCATATCCATCTTGTGTTAGTAGGAGATGGTCCTATTAAAGATGAAATACAAGGATTGGTTAATAATCTTGAATTACAAAACAATGTACATTTCCTAGGCTTTCGCCAAGATGTAGATCATATTTATAGCAATTCGCATATTGCTCTATTAGCTTCGCATAGTGAAAGTTTTCCATTAGCGCTACTAGAAGCGGCTAATCAGAAGCTACCATTAATCTCTACTGACGTTGGTGGGGTACGACAACTATTATCATCAGATGAATATGGTTGGGTTGCTCCAACGAATGATTATGAAGCTTTTGCGAAAGCAATCACTGAAAGCTATGACGATTACCTGAATGGATCACTAGTTACAAAGGGTGAGCGCATATTTAAACATGCATCTACCAATTTCTCACTAAATGCACTAGCTAGTAGTATTGATAAGGTATATAAGAGTATTACAAAAAAATAGTCATTGTTATTTTCGCCATCATCTTGTAAAGTGTTAAAAGGTGAAAAAAATAATAGTGGACAAAAAACAAGTATATTGTTTTTTAGAGGGGATACTGTAGAGAAAGGAATCAAGTATGAATAATAATAGAAGCTTAACATACATTCTAATCCTGTTACATCTGTTTCTTGTGCCTTTAGTTTATTTCAAGAAAGGCATTATTTCGATTGAGGTTATTCTTGTCCCTTTACTAGTACTCGCGTTTCTTTGGGAGTATAGAAAAGGAACAATTAAATTAAATTCATTAAACATCTGGCCGTTTCTGATCACATTTGGACTATACTTAGTGGCAGCAGCTATTTCATTAATAGGCGCTGTTGCATTAAAACCAGGTATCATGGAAATCGCACGTTACCTATCATATGTAGTTGTATTCTTAATCGTTGTAAAGGTGAAGTTTTCGAAAGAACAATACATTAACTTCGCTAAAGCATTCGGAACAGCTGCAATTATCGTTGGTTTATTCGGTATTATCCAATACATCTTTAATTTCTCATTAAATAAAGCTGGATTATACGCATTACAAGAAGCGAAAGGACGAGTAGATTCGACATTAGTTAACCCGAACTACTATTCTTCATTCTTGAACTTCGTTATTCCACCATTCTTATTACTAGCAGTGGTGTATTTCAAAGACAAGAAAGTTCAATTAATGTTCTTCGCTTTCTATGCAGTCTTTATTGTGAACATAATCTTAACGTACACACGTGCTGCGTGGGTAACAACATTTTGTGCTTTCATATTAACAGTTATTATTATGCCGAAACGATTCTTAAAGAATTTCGTTAAACCGCATATTCTTATTGCATTTGTTGTTTTATTAACTGGCTTGTATTTCATGCCAGACTTTCAATCTCGTGCTCAGTCTGCAGTCTATGCCGTAGAGAAGATATTCTTCCCTAATGCTAAAGCACCAGACATTGGTGAACCAGAAGAAGATCCTGGCGATATGTCAGAGGCAGAGCTTGCAGAACGAGAAAAAGAAAAGCAAGAAGAGGCTATTTCAGATACAGCTGTAGTATCCCGTGTTACGCTATGGAAGACAGGGCTGTACATGTACAAAGATAACCCTGTACTTGGTGTAGGTATGGGTAACTACTATACTCGCTACAAAGAATTTGTAACGAAGTATCCTGAGCTTGATATCGGTCACGATGCATATTCCGTTCACAACTCTTATCTTAAAGTTGCAGCTGAAACAGGAACAATCGGTATTCTAGCGTTCTTGTCATTCTATGTTACTTATTTCTTGTATCTCGTTCGTCTGTACTTTAAACAGAATGATGAACTAGGAAAGATCGTAGCAGCAGGTGTGTTTGTAGGTAGTGTCACCTTCATGGTACAAAATATATCGAACAACTTAATTTTCATTCCACAATTAAATATTATCTTCTGGTTAGTGGGCGGTCTAACGATTGCATTCCTACATTTAAACCAGCAGAAAAGTTATTATTAATAAAAAACCGATCACGGCGAAAGCTGTGATCGGTTTTTTTGTTTAGGAATTTATTAAAATAATTGGCAGTTGATTACTTTGAAATAGAATGATTCTACGTCCAGCTCCGAGCACCCAACGCCTAGTGAACTTCACGCTTCTTTTTACGATAAGTCAACATAGAAATGCTGAATCGGCTCGTTTAGCACCGACAAGAATAAGACACTATCAGTAGGAAATGCGTTTTAATTTCCGGAAGAGAGATGACTAGACTATAGAGGGGCTGGCCGATGAAGCTAGACACATCGAATCGCTCCGCTCTTCGTGTTTCCTTTATCTCGTTCGAAGTGATCCAGTTCATACGGCGTTGAACGAGCGCGACTTTTGTTTTTGGAATAAATAGTAAATTTTAGTTCTTTTCATACAAATATATCCATACAATGTAAACGTTGGTTGATTATTAAAAGGCTGAATATACTTGGTATTCTTAGGTTTTATGTAAAATTAATGAAATTTTTTAATAAAATTCTTCCAATTCAGGAAATGAGTGTGTATAATGATGAGTGTGATTTCCGACTAGTATATTTAGGAACCACATCCTTAATATTCTATCATTTGCTATTATTTTCTACTAATTGAATAAAAGTGTAAAAAATAGTTGAAAAATATGGTTTATTTGGTAGAATAGATGAAGAGGTTTAACTACTATTTGCCTATTTATCTATATATATACAAAATTAGGTTAAGTAGGAACTTAAACTACATAGGAACTATCATTCACTTTATTGATAGAATTTTTTAAAATTTTTTACAAAACGGGGAGGATTTTTTTAAATGGCTTACCAACCAAAATCTTATCGTAAGTTCGTAGCAACTGCTGCAACTGCTACTTTAGTAGCTGGCGCTATTGCTCCATTAGCATCTGCGGCTTCATTCACAGATGTAGCACCACAATATAAAGAAGCAGTAGACTTCGTAGTATCTAAAGGTGCTCAAGGTCTTACTGAAACTAAATTCGGCGTAAACGAAAACATCAAACGTGTTGACGCTGCAGTACTTCTTGTTAAAGTTCTAGGACTTGATATCGAGAAAGCTCCAGCAGCAGGTTTCACTGATGTACCTGAGCGTGCAGTAAAATATGTAAATGCTCTTAAAGCAGCTGGAATTACTTCTGGTAAATCAGCTACTAAATTTGGTTCAGATCAACTAATCACTCGTGGTGAATTAGCTGTTTGGATTCAAAAAGGTTTCCAATTAGAAGGCCAATCGGATGTTAACTTCACTGACGTTCCTGCACAATACACTGCAGCAGTTGGTGCTTTAGTTGCAAACGAAATTACTAAAGGTAAAACAGCTACTCAGTTCGGTACTAACGACAACGCTAAACGCGGAGATTATGCAATCTTCTTAATGAGAGCTGATAAAGCTGATAGCCCAGCAGTTCAAGGTAGCGTTAAAGCTATCAACAATACAACTGTTGAAGTAACTTACAAAGAAGAAGTTAGTGATATTGAAGCATTAGATTTCTCAATCGAAGGTTTAAAAATCACTAATGCTGCTGTTAAACAAACAAACAACAAAGTTGTTGTTCTTACTACAGAAGCTCAAACAGCTGATAAAGAATATACAGTTAAATCTGGTGAAACTACTCTTGGTAAATTCAAAGGTATTTCTGCTGTAATCCCAACTTCTATTAAAGTTAACAATGCTTCTGTTCAAGGAGTTGTTGGTAAAGAAGTTACATTACAAGCTGATATCGGAGTAAAACAAGCAGGCGTTGCAGTTACTTTCAATATTGATTCTGCTAACAATAGCTTAAACAAAGATATCGTTGCAGAAGCTGTTACTGATGCTAACGGTATTGCAACATACTCTTACACTCAATATAACGCTGGATTCACTGATGAAGTTGCTGTATATCCTACAGGTGCACCAGCAGTACGTAGCTTATCATCAGTTTACTGGGGAGTTAGCCCAATTCTTACAGTTGCAGCTGATGACAAAAAAGAAAACAGCTTAAACAATGGTGAAAATAAATTATACAAAGTAACTTATAAAGATCCAAAAACTGGCCAACCAGTTGCTAATCAAAAATTACATGTAACATTTGCTGAAAATGTTGGCGTAACTGTTGATAAGGTATCTCCTGCAACTGTTAATGGTGTGAATCCAGTTCAATTGTCAAACGGAACTCCTGCTACTACTGCAGTTGTTACAACTGACAGCAAAGGTGAAGCAACATTCACAGTTTCTGGAACAAATACTGAAGTAACTCCAGTTGTTTTCCTTGATCAAATTGTTAACCAACAATCAGAAAACAAATGGAATGCTACTAAGCTTCAATCTAAAGCTGACAAATTAACTTTTGGTGCAGTTCAAGCTTCTTATGATATCCAAGTAACACGTGAAGGTGCAGAAGAAGCAGCAACTGGTGTTAAAAATGGACGTGAATATAAAGTTGTATTGAAAACAAAAGATGGTAAAGTGGCTGCAAATGAAATTGTAAACCTTGCATTCAATGAAGATATTGATAGAGTAATCAGCACAAATACATCTGCTTACTTCGTTGAAGAGAAAAATGATGTAAAATTAAATGCAGGTAAAACAATCACAGTTAAAACAGATTCTAAAGGTGAAGCTAAATTTACTATTGCAAGTGAAAATGTTAAAGACTATGCTACTCCAATTGCATGGATCGATATCAACTCTAGTGATGCAAAAAAAGGTGTATTAGATAATGGTGAGCCAAATAAAGTTGCTCCTATTTCATACTTTGCTGAGCCAAAACTTGTTAATGGTGTGTTAAAAGCTTACAACGGAACTAAAGTTGTTAAAGAAGATAAGCACTTCACTGGATTAGAAACAGCTACATTCAAGTACACTGCTGCTAACCAAAGTGGTGAAGAATTCACGTTACCAGCTGGTTACTCACATATTGATGCTACATTTACTGTATTTAACACAGGTAGTAACGATGTGAAGGTTGGAGATGTAACAATTTCTCCAAACCGTAGTTATACAGTACCAGTTGTGAAAGGTACAACGCCTTCAATTGACGTTAAATCTGTTGATAACAAAACAACTTCTGTACGTGTAGAAGCTCATGGTACAGCAATTCCAGTTTCTGGTTCTAATAAGCAACCTGTAAATCTTGGAAGCTACTCAGCTAAAGCTTCATTTGTATCTACTGCTGAAGTTGGAAAAATTCATACTGGCGTTGTAGAATCAATTGATAGAACTAAAGAAGAAATTAAATTTGTAGGCAAAGATAAAATGAGCTACAAAGGCGCTGTAGCGTTTAAAAACGTTAATGGTGTTGGAATTAACCAATCTACTTTTGAAGACTTAGTAGATACTAACAAAGGTAAAGTTGTAGTTACAGTTTCTAAAGATGCAAATGATAAATACACATTTGAGATTGTTTCTTTAGATGGTAATGTTAAAGATACTCTTTCTGCGGTTAATAGTGCTCAAACTGCAGCAGAATTAGTAACAGCTTTAGAGAAAGCTACTCTTAGCCCAGATTTCAAACAATTAAAAACAGATGCTCAAAAGACTGCTGTAGCTAATTCAGTATTAACATCTAGAAATAATGCTGGTGGAGAATTGTCGGAAATTGGATTTAAAAATGCATATGCAGCTGCTTATAATGCTCAAGTAACTGCTGCAGTAACTGCTGTAAAAGATGCAAATTCAGTCGCAACAGTGAAAACAGCAATTAAAAATGTTCCAGGATTAGATTTAACAGGTGTAACATCTACTAATGAAACAGCTGTTTACACTGCACTTGAATCGTTCACTGGTACAACTTTAGAATCTTTACAAACGGCTGTAGCAAACGCTATTAAAGGTCTAGATTCTGCTGCTAAATTAAAAGCAGTAAATGACGCTACAACTAATGAAGAGCTTCTAACAGCGCTAAAAGCTTTACCAGAAGTTGACTTAACTGACTTCAATAAGGCGCCGGCTCGAGTACAACAATTAGTATTAGCAGATGTAATTGCTAAAAAACCTGCAGCACCAGGTTATACAAATGCTTCTGATATTAAGCAGGAAATTAGATTATCTTTAGATGCAAATAAAGATAAAACATCTGTAGCTATAGATGGTATAACTTTTACAGCTGTCAATGGAGCTACTCCAGCAACTTTGACAATTAATCTTTCAGATGAAGTTGATTTACCAGCTACAGTTGCATCAGCTGATATTGATGGTTTAGGTATTAGTTTTGTTGATGGTCAAACATTAGGAACTAATGCGTCAGCTGCTTATGATGAAACAACAACAACTTTAACAGTTACTTTAGGATCTGATAGTAATATTAAAGTGGGTAATGTATTAAAATCTATCAAAATCAATGATAAATTTGGTTTAGCATTAGATTTAACTGCTAAAAAAGCTGATGGTACAACTTTAGTTTCACCAACTGCAAATTTAACAGTAAAGTAATATAGTAGGTAATTTGGGCACGGTGCCAGTCACCATCCGAAACATATCGAAAAGCTTTGTAGGGAGAAATCTCTACAAAGCTTTTCTTTTTTCTGTTAGTGCCAAACACCACCTTGTCTTCCCGGTATCAAATGTAGGATGATAGATATAAGAGTAATTTTTTGAATAATAATCTTGTTAGATTAAGAGGTATTAGAATGAAGTTATCAAATTTTTGAAATCTTATAGATGCTAAATTTATTCAACGAGGTTTTGATTACTTTCAAGAAGGGCATATTGTAGCCTTGCAGGGAATTAATCATTAGCAGGAAGATGTCGAAGGCGTGGAAGAATACGATATTAAGGTAGAATTCGACATGGACTCTTGATTGTACCATGTATAACTCGAATTATTTAATTCCTTTGCAAGTAAAGATAAAAAACGGACAGCAGAGCCGCATCCTATCAATAAATGTGGCTTTACTTCAATACATCCATATCACGAATATTCCCCTATTTATTTATGCGTGTGAAGGAGTCAGTTCCTGATCATGTATCATATCTAGTACATTTTTATAATCTTTTCCTTTCATTGTGTACACAGTCAATCTATAATTTAATTGCCCATCATGAGGGAATTTTACATCAAACGTTCGACCTTGCTATTTATTTATATCAAGATGAACTTCTTGATATTGAAGCAATACAATACTTACAAGTTTTCACTTTAAATGTTCTTTATTAAGAATAGTTTGTGTTATAATTAATGTATATTCTTAATAAAGAACACGTTTAATAAACTTTTGTGAAATCTAGTCCTATTTTCTTAGTTTGTTTAGTTTGAGACCGATAATTAAGAATATTAAATGTTTTAAACAATTGAAACATCAGAAGCATAAGCAAGTAGATGTAAGGGTATCTTCTTAATAGATAGGTACAAAGATACAGATACCAAAACCAGTTTTTGTTTACATTTAATCTTTCGGAAGGTGTTCTCTATGGTGAAAAAAAGTAGTTTTTCAGCAGAAGTCAAATGGGCCGTTATTAAAGATAAATTAGAAGGTGAATTAACGAATAGAGAAATTATGGACAAGTATGGGATCAAAACGAAATCTACTATTCAACGTTGGATGCGCTTATATAACAGTGGACAGATGGATGAATTTGAACGTTCAATAGGGAGACCTAGAGCAAATTCAGTTGTGTATCAAAAAAGCACGGAAGAAAGAAAATAGTTCTCATGTTTATTCGCTAATTGTTTTAAGAACTTAAAATAATACCAATTGTTTCTTTTATTAAGAAGTGAAGAATGTACATAGCTATACTGACAGAAGTTAAACAATCATAATTTAAGCCTGCCCTCCATACTAATTAAAGGAAGACATACTACAAGGAGGGAAAAGTATTGTTAAACGCCTTATCTGATAAGTTTGCAAAATGGATTTCTCGGTACTTGCCGGATGCTTTTGTGATTGCTGTATTGATGACGATTGTTGTATTCATATTAGGTTTTTTTAGTACGCCAGACAATCCGCTTGAACTTATTCATTCTTATGGTGATGGATTTTGGGTTTATTTAGCTTTTACGATGCAGATGGTTTTATTATTGATGACGGGTATGGTTCTTGCTTCTATTCCGTTTGTTAGAAAAGGGTTGGAAAAGCTATCATCAAAAGCGAACACAGCAAATAAAGCATATTTATATACCTTTCTAATTTCTGCTGCTGCTTATTATATCAATTGGGGATTAGCTGTAGTTGTTGGTGCAATAGTCGCTAGGGAGGTTGGTAAGCGCAACGAAAATGCACATTTTCCTTTACTAGTAGCTTGTGCATATGCCCCGACAGCTTTATACACTGCAGGATTATCTAGTTCAATCGGTCTTACGGTTGCTACTTCAGGGCATTTTTTAGAAAAACAAATGGGTGTTATCCCTACTTCCGAAACAATCTTTCATCCAGGTACAATTATCATTTTTTTAACTCTCCTCATTACGATGCCAATTATGATCTTATTAATGTCTCCTAAACGAAATATTGTTCCCTATAAACCTTTGAAACAAGAAAATCAATTAACGGAAGAACAGGATACTGAACAGGAAGAATCCACACCTGCATCTTTTCTAGAAAATACAAAAATATTAGGAATTCTAATTGGACTCATTGGTCTTATTTATACCGTAATGAATTTTTATAATAATAGAGATTTAAATCTTAATTTGATTAATATATGTTTCCTATCTATAGGGCTTCTTTTTCATGGTTCATTATTACAGTATGGTAATGCTTTTAAAGAAGCAGCTAAGTCTATTTCACCTATTATTCTTCAATTTCCTTTCTACGCGGGGATTATAGCTGTATTAGGAAGTTCAGGATTAGCTGAGAATATCATTCAAGCAATGGTATCTATTTCTAATAAGGAAACATTTTCAGTATTTACGTATTGGACGGCTGGATTAGTAAATATTATGGCTCCTTCTGGAGGAGGACAGTGGGCGTTACAAGGCCCATTGCAAATACCAGCTGGACTAGACTTAGGAGTTGATCCGGCTATTGTAGCAATGTCAGTCGGCTGGGGAGATGCTTGGACAAATCTCATTCAGCCATTTTGGGCATTGCCCATTTTAAGTATTGTCGGTCTTCATATAAGGCATATTATGGGCTATTGCTTTTTGCTTTGTGTGTGGGTAGGAATTGTGACAACTGTTTTGATATATTTTGTTTATTAATCAGACTTTTATAAGAAAGGGCTGTGAATGGAAATATGCATTCGCAGCCCTTTCCGTGATTTATAAAGTTATAATAAAACAGTTAAATATCCCCATAATAAACTGTTTATAGAATGTATAGTGATATATAGAAACAAATTAATCAAGTAGTTTGCTAAAGCAGATCATTAGAAGAGGAGAAATAATCGTCAGTTGAATAGGGGGGAATATTTGACCGAACAACTTTACATGACTTCATTGTAAATGTAACAAGGGTATTCATATTTGAAACTTTATTCGAAA
>NZ_JBALMO010000095.1:0-4553 GCF_036963345.1 Bacillus sp. JJ722 | reverse complement strand
GTATAGTTCTATAACTTTAGGTATATTTATCTATTTAGAGATAGTATTATAAATGTAGAACTTTTGATTTATTACAATAATTTTTTGTGGAAAGGAGTTGGATGAATGAATAAAAAAGTTCTAACATTTATAGTTGTAATACTCTGTGTTTTATTGTTTGGTGGAGGCTATTTTGCTTATCAGTTCGTTAAGAATGATGAACAATCAACTAGCAACACTCCATCTAATAGAATAGTAGAGAAAGACGATAAGGAGGGTGAGAAACAAGGGCCTGCTCCTAGTGATGAAGATGCACAAAGAATTGCGGAGAAAACATATCCGGCATTTTTTGAGAAGTTATATGATACAGCTGAAGACAATGACTGGTATGGTAACGAGGTTGATTATAAGGTGCTAGAAGAGGAACTTTCCCCATATGTTACGCAAAGGTTCTTCGAATATATTCAAGCTTTGCCTCAAAAAGATTTGTTTTGCCAGTGTGATTCTTTTGTGTTTGAGTCACCAGAGTTTGATGCGAGAAATATAGTCGTGGAAAGTACTAGTGATTATATGAAGATGCGCACTGTTCATTTCGGAAATTATTTATCTGAAGGCTCACAAGTTTTTCTAGAGTTTAAGAAGGACCGTGATGGGAAGTGGAAGGTGGATCATTATAGTGAAATATCCGCTGAGGATAAACCACTGAATTTAACTGCAGAAGAAGCTAAAGCGGGATATAAGGATCACTTTAAAAAAATGGAGTACATAAAAGAAACATATATCAATGAGGGAGATGAATTAGCTAAAGTTTATCTTTTTCATGTTGTGGGAGATGCTCAAGATTACATAACAGCTGTTTATGCGAGCAGTGGATTTGAAAAACAAGACATTCCTTTAGAAATCGTACCGTTAAAATGGCGTGACAAAGTATTAGATAGTGATTTTTAAATTGAATAAAAGGAGATGAATGAAATGAGTGATTTGCAGTCAAAATTAGGTGGCGGAATTAATCGTATTCAAGATAGTTTACAGCAAGGTAAGCAAAAGCTTCAAACAGCTCAGGAAGTGAGTCAATTAAACAAGTTACTTCAAGGGAAGCTTGATGAAAGAGGATTGGCTATTTTCAAATTAGGTGAAGAAGTATATAAAAAGATTCGTAAACAAGAATTTCAAGATCAAGAACTTGCTGCTATTACGGAACAATTAGAGCGGTATGATCATGAAATTTATTCGATACAAGCGAAGCTATCAGAACTCAGCAATAATAATGGTGATGGTCAGGTTTGTCCAAGTTGCCAAGTAACAATTAATCATACGGATAAGTTTTGTGGTGGATGTGGAGCACCGGTAAATAACAAGACGACGGACAAAGAAACGGATACTGTTCCTTGTCAGAAATGTGAAGTATCGGTTCCAACTACAGCTAGTTACTGTGGCTGTTGCGGATCGAAAATGCAGTAGGGAGGTGTGTTATAAATGATTTACTGTCATACATGTGGATCTGAAAATGATAGTACGCAAAACTATTGCTATCATGACGGAACTCGATTAAATAAAGGGAAAAATATAAAACTTGCTAAACAAACAGGAGCATATTGCCCTTCATGTGGAGTGAGTGCTCAAAATGAAAACAATTATTGTTTTTCATGTGGGCATGCTTTTTTCGAAAAGAAAAAAGCAGAGATAGATACGGAAATGATTAAGCAAAGAGTCTTGCCAGATGTGGGAAAAGTATCATTGTTTTCATGGAACATAGGAGCTATGAAACCAATCATTGTTATTGCATTAGCGGCTTTTTTACTTATGTTTAGTCTTTCTTATATTACCTTTGAGGTCAAAAAGGACTCCAGTCTCTCTTTACTTCAAGAGACATTAAGTTTGCCAGAAGAATTAAATGTAAATGAAATGTTAAATGAATTTGGGGTAAGTGAAGAAGAGGTAATGGGTGTCACGAGTTATATCATGTCTGAACATTTCGTAGGTCAATCCGTTGAAATTAAAGGTGGAGAAGAAGGTATTGTTAACGGGAAATCTAATATAGAACTAAATCTTGGACTCTTCATTAATATTCTTATACCAGCATTAATCTGCTTAATAGCAGGGGGAGTTATTGGCAAGAAATATCTTGGAAAGGCTAGTATTCTTCAAAATGCCTTAACCTTTAGCTTTGTTTATGGATTATTGTTAAGTATTGTATCTTTCTTTGCGGGCTATTCAGCTAGTAGTCGCATACTTGGTGAAGAATTATCGCTTAGCTTATCCCATTCCTTCTTCGGATCTTTGTTTAAAGGTTTTGGAATCGCATTGATTTTTTCACTAATTGGAAGTTTAATTGTACAGAAATTCAATAAAGAATCTGTGCAACCTATTTCACCTTATAGACAGTCTTTCGTTCAAGCTCTATTTAGCTTTTTTACAGTTACGATTGCTTCTATTGGCTTTATGATGTTTATGGTTAGTAAAGTTATGAAAGAAAATCAGATCCTTTCATTTATTTCTTATTTTACTGATTCACTACAACAAAAATCTTTTGAAGTCATTACTACAATCGGTGCGCAACTTGGTATTTACTTTATGAATTTAGCTCATTTTGGAAAAATGAAACTGATCGGTTCAATCCAGTCAGATGGAGAAACTGAGGGCGGTGAGAAGTCATTTTCTCTGTTATCTGGTTTGAAGGAATCAAACGGTGATACTGATTTAATACACTTACAAAACACTGTATCCGATTTTAATATTTTCATTATTATAGCCGTCGTTTTATTCGCCATTTTATTTGCTTGGTCTGGATTTAGGTTGAGCAAGAACAATCCAAGCAATTGGCAGCCAATCTTAGTGTATAGTGCAGTCTATTCGCTATTAATGGGATTCATTACATTTATGGTAAATCTAAGTGTGAATGCAAAAGTGAAAGCGGAATTTGTTAATGAGCAATCGGTAATGGAGTATTCTTTCAGTCTAGGGTTTAACTCTATCTTTATGTTCATTAGTAGCTTTATATTTGTAACAGCTGTAGCACTTGCCGGCGCTTATATTGGCAAAATGATTAGACGATAAGGAGTATAGTGATGAAATTTTGTAGTAACTGTGGTGAACCGTTATCAGGAAAGAATAGTTTCTGTACATCTTGTGGTCAGAAAAATAATGTAGTCGATGAAAAAGTTGTTCCAAAGGGAAAGCCATTATCTAAAGGAAGAAAAATCACCATCTTGTCTATTTTGCTTGTTGTAGCAATAGTCATTATTACACACTTTATAATGAAAAACATTTATACATCTCATAAATCGGTTGAAATGTTCGAACAGGCATTACAAGGGAAAGATTATAACAAGCTAGCTGAGATTATGAATGACGGGCAAGATGTGGTAGAAGTTGATTCAGCGCAAGCAAAAGAATACGCACAATATTTAGATGAACATGTTGATACATCGAAAGTAATGAAATATTTACGTACAGCTGCTAGTAAATTAGATCATGACGAAAAGGTAAAACCTTATAAAGATTACGAGAACAAGCTGCTGCTTTTGGAAAAAGGTAAGAAGAAGTGGGGAATTTATACACAGTACGATCTTAAATTCTACCCAATAGCTGTATATGCATCTGCAGACTACGAAAATACGGACATCTTTCTTAATGATGAAAAAGCAACAACAATAGGAGAAGATGACACTCAAAGCTTAGTAGGTTATTTATTTCCAAGTAAAGTAACGTTAGAGGCTACATATAAAAATGACTATATAAACCTATCAACGAAAGATGAGTTGTATTTCGATGAAGCTTCTCATAATAAATTAGAGGTTCCGATTGAATTGGATGCGGAAGAAGTAGTTGTTTATTCAAACGACGATTCAGCCGTATTATTCGTAAATGGTAAAAGTACTGGACAAAAAATAGCGGATATTGATTATTTCGGGCCAGTAAAGACAGATGAATCCATTACGTTCCATGCGGAAAGAAAAGTAAATGGTAAAGTGGAGAAAACAGAATCTGTTAAAGTGGATGATGAAGTAGTTCATTTACTATTCAATGAAGATAAAAAAATAGTAAGCGAAGAACCTGTTATACCTGAATTTACAGAAGAAGATGTCTATGTCTTTATGAAGGACTATTATACATCTGCAGTTGAAGCGATTAATTCTGGAGATTTCTCACGTGTATCAGATATGCTAGATCCTACTGGTAAGGCTTATCGAGAATCAAAAGATTACGGTGAGTATCTATTCAACAAGGGAATAACGGAAGAACTTCAAGGTATGGAGCTTAATTCATTTAAACAGAGTGGAAACGGCTTCGAAATTGTAACAAAAGAGCATTACACCATTTTTTATGAAGATGGATCAGAAAAGAATAAAGTTTTTGAGACAAAAAATTATGCAACAGTGTTTGATGGTGAGTTGAAAATACATACTCTTATATCAACTACTGAGTTATAAATTCATTTAGGAATTATGTTAAAGGGAGGAACCACTATGGTTCCTCCCTTTTTTACAAGACTTACAAAAGATTAACTTTATAAATAAATAAGGTTTATTAAGAATAATCTTAATTTATTGTAATTATTATATTGATAAAAT
>NZ_JBALMO010000094.1:0-11818 GCF_036963345.1 Bacillus sp. JJ722 | reverse complement strand
GTTAATAGAGTATATTTTTTTAACATGTATAAACCCCTTTCAGTATTTGGGAGAGTGAATAGTAAATAATGAGGGAAGAGTGATTCACAATCGTCTTTTATATTAGATGGGTAATTCTAGAAACGCAAGTAATTGACATAGGTGTCACTAAATTTTCAAAAACGAAAAATATTTACTATTTCACAGTACTTAAAATTTAACAAATGCCTATAGATGAGGTAACATGATTGATTATACTTTTTCATAGAAATCTAAAAAGAAAATTATCAGGTCATACTAAATGGAGTGGATGGTAAGAAGTGAAGAGAATTGGATGGTTGAGAAATAGTATTATTATTTTATAATAATACTATTTAGGTAAATGGAAAAATATATTATGAACTAAATAATGATTAAGGAATGTCTAAGATGGAATGGAAACCAGATCGGAAAGCAAAAAAACCACTGTATAAACAACTTGCAGAATATATTGAAAGTGGAATAGCGGATGGTACTTTTCCACCAGATAAGCCGCTACCTTCTGAAAGAAATTTAGCGAAGGAATTTAACATAAATAGAAGCACAGTAGTTACTGCGTATGATGAGTTGGAAGCTAATGGACTCATCCAGAGGAATAGAGGAGTAGGTACCACGATTAGTAAAGATATTTGGGGAATTACGAAGAAACGTATACCGAGCTGGAACAGGTATATTGAAGCGGGGAGTTTCCTACCTAATTTACCTGTTACACAAAAGATTCGTAAAACAATGGTAGAAGATAAACTGATTAATTTAGCTAGCGGGGAATTATCGGAAGATCTTTTCCCAATGGATTCATTAAGAAAGATTACTTCGTCCAGATCTTTCATAGGAAGTTTAGGATATGATCATCCCCAAGGAAACGTGATATTAAGAGAAACGATTGCAAGGCACGTAAAGGGATTTCGAAGAATTGAAACGAATCCTTCATCCATTCTTATTACATCTGGTGCACAGCAAGCTCTACATTTAGTTGTACAATGTTTATTAAAACCGGGAGATGCAGTAGCATTGGAAGAGCCATCTTATCATTATAATCTTCCAATATTTAAATCAGCGGGAATTAAAACATACTTTTTGCCAGTTGATAAGGATGGTGTAAACCCTGAAGATTTAGTCTCGTTGCATAAGAAACATCGTATTAGAATGATATTTTTGAATCCGATCTTTCAAAATCCGACAGGGTCTTTATTGAATGAAAGTCGCCGAAAAGATATTTTGAAAATATCTTCTGAATATGGTATTCCTGTTGTTGAAGATGATCCATATAGTTTAACATCCTTTTCAGGAAAAGAGATGGCAACATTAAAATCGATGGATCATAATGGAAATGTTTTATACATTAGTTCATTATCAAAAATCGTTGCTTCAGGGTTGCGAATCGGTTGGATTATCGGGCCAAAACCAGTTATCGAAAGATTATCCGATGCGAAGCAACAAATCGATTTCGGACATGCTAGCTATACACAATGGATTTCGAATGATTTTTTAGATTCCAAAGAATTTGATGCTCATATCAAGAATTTAGTTAAAAAGTTAGAGATGCGAAGAAATCAAATTGTCACTAGCCTTCGATATTTCTTGAAGGATGAAGTGGATTTTAATATACCAGAAGGCGGAATTCACATTTGGTGCAAGATAAAGAAAGATTTCAATGAGGTACAATTGCTTGAAGAGTCCATCAAACGAGGTGTCATTTACGCACCTGGAACAACTATGGGATCTCAAAAAGGATTTATTCGTTTTACATTTGCTAGGGAAAACGAAAAATCAATACATGAAGGAATTAAAAGATTTGCAGAAGCTCTAGAAACTATAAAATAATAATGAATTGTTTATCGTAGAATCATGATTTGTTCATGGTTCTTTTTTAAATGGATGGTTAAAAAAATATATAAATGGATGGTTTGAAAAGGATGAACTTTTAATATGATATAAGGGTGGATAATCATCCATAAAGTAGCTAAACAATGAGACTTTCTTGGTTAATTAGAAGAGTTGATTCACAATTATCTTTTTACTACAAAAATGTTTATAGTTCATTTTAATAGATACGAAGTCATTTCATATCTATTTTGGGGGATGAGCTATAAATAAAAATTGAATTGTTTGTACTGCTAAAAAGTATGATTCGTTCGTGAACTAAGGCTAAGAACGATACAATCAGATTCTTCAGCAAGAAGTAATTGTCCGTTATGACAACATTGGGGGATGTTGGCATAAAGGAGAATAACTTATACAAGCATATATATCTAGCCAATGAACGATGGTTAGTGGTCTTGAGGAGAGGATATGATGAACGAGCTTGCAAAAGGTTTAAACGATGTCATACGTAAATGTAATCTAAACGTATATCATGCATTGTCTGATTTAGGTAAGAAGTTGTATTATCCAAAAGGGATTTTAAGTCAAAGTGCAGAAGCGAGCAAAAAGGCAACTCGATTTAACGCGACTATAGGAATTGCCACAGAAGAAGAAGCTCCGATGCACTTTAAGCATATACATGAAACATTAAAAGGTTATGCTCCTGAAGATGTATACACCTATGCACCTCCATCTGGAAAGATGGAATTGCGTAAAGAATGGAAAAGAAAATTGTTAAAAGAAAATCCTTCTTTACAAACGAAAAGCATAGGGATGCCTATTATGACAAATGCACTTACTCATGGATTAAGTTTAGCAGCCGATCTGTTTGTAAACGAAAATGACGCGATTATTTTGCCTGATAAGTATTGGGGGAATTACCAGTTTCTTTTCCACGTTCGAAGAGGAGGGCATCTTAAAACATTTGAGCTTTTTGATGAGACAAAAAGATTTAATGTCAATGCTTTTAAGAAGCGCTTAATGGAACAAAAAGATGCTGGTAAAGCCATTGTTTTGCTTAATTTCCCTAATAATCCGACAGGATACAGTCCTCATGAAGAAGAAGTGGAAGGTATTATTTCTGCTGTAGTTGAAGCTGCGGAGGCTGGAATTACAATCGTCTTAATTTTAGATGATGCTTATTTCGGACTATTCTATGAGAATTCTGTTAAAGAATCTTTGTTTGGTAGATTCGCGGGACTTCATCCGAAAATAATACCTATCAAGGTGGATGGTGCAACAAAAGAAAATTATGTTTGGGGTCTTAGAGTAGGTTTTCTTACATTTGCCTCTGAGCATGATGAAATATTAGAAGCACTAGATCAAAAAACATCAGGGCTTATTAGGGGAACAATTTCAAGCAGCTCCCATTTGTCGCAAACGATCATTTTACATTCGTTACAATCGAAAGCTTATGAACAAGAAAAGCAAGAAAAGTACGTGATCATGAAACGGCGTGCAATGAAGGTTAAGGAGATTGTCGATTCAGAAAGATATAAAGATGTCTGGACTTATTATCCTTTTAATTCTGGGTACTTTATGTGTTTAAAGCTATTCCATGTAGATGCTGAAATGCTAAGATTGCATCTATTAGACAAATATGGAATTGGTACAATCGCAATCAATAGAACCGATTTACGAATTGCCTTTTCATGTGTTGAAGAAGAAAAGCTGGAAGAGCTTTTCGAATGGATTTATAAAGGAGTACAAGATCTACAATCTTGATACACCTCATAACAACAGTAATTAGTAGATAAGTAGATAAGTAGATAAGTAGATAAGTAGATTAGTTAGTTTTTGTTTCAATATACGGAGATTAGGCTGTTCCATTTTGGGGCAGCCTTTTCTAAATCGAAAAACAACTACATATTCCTAATAACTTTTATTTACGTTCTTAAATGAATAGTCTGACCTTTATATATTATAATTTTCTTGGTAAGCTTTTTTATAGAGCTTTTTAGGAGGAATGATCGTGCGTTCTGCGGAAGAAATATTAGATTTAGTGCTACGCGTTGCTAAAAAAGATGATAGAGTGAGAGCTGTTGGGATGAATGGCTCAAGAACGAATGCTAATGTGCCTAAAGATCCTTTTAGAGATTTTGATATCGTCTATCTTGTAACTGATATGCAATCATATATAAATAATCCGAATTGGATTGGTATTTTTGGAGAGCGAATCATCATGCAGACGCCTGAGAATATGTCGTTGTTTCCAGCAGAGCTAGGGGGTAGATTTTCATATCTCATGTTGTTTACTGATGGAAATCGTATAGATTTGATGCTAATTCCGATAGAAGAAAAAGAGATTTATTGTTTTGAAGATGGTCTTACTGTGCTTTTGTTAGATAAAGATCAGCAAATGCCTACTATACCTGATCCAACAGATGAAGGCTATTGGATTAAACGACCTTCTGCTGAGTTCTTTGCTGATTGCTGCAATGAGTTTTGGTGGACTTCAACCTATATAGTGAAAGGGCTATGGAGACAAGAAATTTTATATGCATATGATCATTTCAATATGGTTAGATCAATGCTGCTAAAAATGATTGAATGGAAGGTCGGCATTCAAACGGAATTTTCATTAAGCATTGGTAAGAATGGAAAGTTTCTAAAGCGCTATGTTAGCCAAGAAATATGGGAAAGGCTCTTGAAGACTTACCCAAGTGGGAGCTATGAGTCTGTTTGGTTTGCTTTGTACACTTTGACGGAATTATTTGAAGAGGTTGCAATGGAAGTGGCGAATTATTTTGATTATTCTTATCCCATTGATGAAGCAAACAAAGTTAAACAATATCACAAGCATGTTCAAACTTTACCTCCAAATGCAACTGAAATATATTAAGAGTGAAAGCCTTGTACTAAAATGTGCAGGGCTATTTTGTACGGAATTAAACAGACACAGGTTCATCAAAGGTAGCATATTATTATAGCGTAATAATTAGTAGCGATTTGATTTTAAATAAAAAATTCAAAAAAATCAAAAAATACTTTACATTCCAAGAAGAACACGATAAATTTAATTAAATTAACTAACTAATTTTTTAAAAGGAGCTATTATGTACTCATTTTTCTCAAAAATTGCATTAGTTCGGCGAATTTATACTAATCGATTGCAAGAGAAGTTGAATCTTCATGGTGTCACAACAACTCAATGGGCTTTAATCCGCTATCTTAAGGATAATGGTTCTTCTACATTAAGCGATGTAGCAGATTTTTGGCATGTGGAGAAGCCATCTATTACACCAATTGTTCAAAAGTTAGTTGCTCAAGAAATAATTATCATCTTATCAGGCGAGGATAAAAGACAGAAAATAATGAAGTTATCAGAAAAAGGTATCTCTTTGTATCAATTAATTAAGCAAACGACAGATGTTTTTCTAGAAAAAATAATGGAGGGGATTACGCAGGAGGAAAGAGAAATAGCAGAGCAATCTTTAAATCAATTGTTTGTGAACCTACAGAAAAGAGGGTAAGTGGTGAAGAAAGAAAAACTTTGGACAAAAGAATTTGTACTTGTGTCTTTAATTAACTTTATTATTACACTAATGTTTTTTCTACTAATGGTCACAATTGCATCATACGCAAAAATAGAATTTAATGCTTCTACAAGTTCAGCTGGGTTAGTTTCAAGTATATTTATTATTGGTGCATTAATTGGCCGATTAGTTACAGGTCGGGCGATTAGTGATATAGGTACGAAAAAAACATTGTGGATTGGTTTAATATTTTTCGCGGTAACGTCGATATTCTATTTCTTTGTAGCTAATTTAGCTTTTTTGCTGATCAATCGTCTATTACAAGGAATTGCAGTTGGTATAGCGGGTACCGCAACAGGAACCATTATTGCACAGATCTTACCTAAGTCTCGTAGGGGTGAAGGAATTGGCTTTTTTAGTCTAAGTGCGATTTTATCAACAGCTATCGGACCTTTTTTCGGTATTCTATTAATGAAAATGGAAAACGGTTTCTTCTTGATATTCTCTATGAATATCGTACTCTCCATGATTTGTTTGCTCATTTATGCTTTAGCAAGAATTAATATACCGATCATTGCATCTAATGATCTAGCAGTAAAAGGTTCATTCATTTCTAAATTTCTCGAGCCGAAAGCCGTACCAATCTCTTTCATTTCCTTATTAATTGGCTTCAGTTATTCAGGTATTCTCTCGTTTCTACCTTTCTATGCCGAAGAAATTCATCTCGTTTCGGCAGCTGGTTATTTCTTCTTAGTGTATGCGGTAGTAGTGATTTTCTCACGCCCGTTTACAGGGAGGTTGATGGATGTGAGAGGTGCTAATATTGTGACATATCCGAGCTTAGGTATTTTTGCTGTTGGAATGTTGCTCTTTAGTCAAGCTACAACTAGTTGGATGCTATTATTAGCCGCTGTTTTAATCGGACTCGGTTATGGAAACTTTAATTCAGTCGCTCAAACAGTAGCAGTGAAATTAACACCCCCGCATCGTTTGGGATTAGCAACCACGACATATTTTATTTTCTTTGATTTAGGATTAGGAATAGGACCATATATATTAGGATTTATCGTCCCGTTTACAGGGTATCGAGCTATCTTTGTATGGATGGTTGTTTTAATTATTTGCAGTATACCACTGTACTATTGGTTACATGGGAAGCGTGATCGTGAGTTATTACAAGCAGCTTAAAAATTGGATTAAAAAATCGTTTGTCACTTCATGGTGCTGAACGGTTTTTTAATTTTATATTATTTTTCAAAGGTAGTAGCTTGAATATGAAGTTCATTCAAGCTTCTTTACATGTAGCAAAAAATACCTATAGTATTATGGATTATTAAAATTGACTTTTTTTTCAGTTCTCTTATAAATCTATCAATCATTAACATTTATATAATATACCTTTTAATTTTTATACTTTCAATAAGTAAAATTCGAAATTACCATAAGTATAAATATTTAAAAATAATAGAATTTAGAATATGTCTCAGTATAAAAAGGAAAGGAGTTAGATTTAGGTAAAAACGTAGAAGCTAACTGTGCATTTGTGGTCTCGCTTAAGTGCTTGATCAGATGAAACTATCGTCTGAAAATGAAGTTAGATGGAAGTTAGGATAAAGAAATCACAAGGGTGATATTTACGAAAAATTTAGGTCTGAAATGGAAGGATGATTCACATGTCAATAGCTTTAGAATCTATACGGGTATTAGATTTATCTAGATTGTTACCTGGTCCCTTTAGTACCATGCTTCTTGCTGATTATGGGGCAGAAGTAATCAAGATAGAAGACACGGGAATCGGTGATTATGCAAGAGCAATACATCCAAAAATTGGTGAAGATAGCGCTTTTTTTCATTCGGTAAACCGAAACAAAAAAAGTATGTGTTTAGATTTAAAATCAGAACAAGGCAAAGAAATCTTTTTGAAGCTTGTTGAACAAGCTGATGTTGTGTTGGAATCGTATCGTCCTGGAGTGATGGACCGTCTTGGTGTCGGCTATGAAGTTTTGAAAGAAATAAATCCGAGATTAATATATTGTGCTATAACGGGGTACGGACAAACTGGCCCTTATGCTAAAATGCCTGGACACGATTTAAATTATATTAGCTACGCAGGATTATTAGAATATTTAGGTGTAAGTGGTCGTAAGCCGATTGTTCCTCCAATACAAATTGCAGATGTTGGTGGTGGAGCTCTAATGGGTACGATTGGCATTTTAATGGCTCTTTTTGAAAGAGAACGCTCCGGAAAAGGACAATTTATTGATGTTTCGATGATGGATGGAGTTCTTTCGTTGCTACAAGTTTTACTTCCATCGTATTTAGCATCAAAAGAGCAACCAGAAAGAGGAAAAATGGATTTGTCTGGGAGAAAGGCCAATTACGAGGTATACGAAACGAAAGACGGCCTATATTTATCAGTTGGTGCATCAGAATTAAAATTCTGGGAGGCATTTTGCAAAACGATAGGGAGAGAAGAATTTGTTCAAAAGATACATGCACCAACGGAAGAACAAGAGTACATGAAAGTAGAAATTCAATCTATTATTATTCAAAAAACAAGGCAAGAATGGGTTGAAATATTTGATGGAGTAGATACTTGTGTATCCGCCGTAAATAGACTTGAAGATTTAGAGAAGGACCCTCAACTTATTGAAAGAAAGATGTTCCAAACCTATCATGATGAAGAACTTGGGGATATCAAACTCATTTCACCACCGATTAAATTATCAGAAACTCCAGGAGTTATTTGGAGATTAGCTCCAAAGCCTGGTGAACATACAAATGAACTATTATCAGAAATTGGATATTCAGAACAGCAAATCGAGGCATTAATGAATCAACGTGTTATAAAAAATAGAGCTAATCCATCGAATTTGAAAACTAAAGGAATGTCTATCTAAACGACGCCGCTGAAAAAAGTGGTTGATGTCGAAAAGTATGTAATCTTATACACTATATTTAGTTTTGAAAAAGGAGTGCTTAATCTATATATTGAAGATTACGTACTCCTTTTGTTTAAACATTGGACTTTTTTTAGTACCCTCATCTAAATAGGTCATTCTTTTTTTAATATATTAAATCACAAGGCTAATATCTAAAAATATACAGACTGCCATAAAATTTAATTAATGTACCTTTTAATTTTTCAACTTTATTAAATTGCTGACAATAATTATTATAAACGTTAATATTTGCGTTATTTAGAATCATTGCGAATATCATTAGTAAAGAAAAGAAGTATGAGAAAATACGTAGGGAAAAGTAATCGGTATTCATATGGTAACGTTTACAAAAATCAAAGCTGAACATTCAATGGTATGATTATATACAAATTTCTTTAAAAACTAACTGGAGGTATGCTGTATGGCAAGTAATATAACAATTCAATCAAGAAATGCCACTTCATTTACAAAAAAAGTACATGAAGAGGTATACGATTACCTGAATTTTGATGACATACAAGATTTTGAAGATGCCCAAAGAGGTTTTGTTGCACCTTTAGAAACAAAAATTTTAAATGAAAAAGGGATAGTTGCTTGGGACTTGGATAAGATTGGGTTTCTTCAACATGATTCTGCACCAGAAACAGTTAACCCGAGCTTATGGAGAAACAGCAAATTACATGCTATTGCTGGCTTATTTAAAGTAGTAGACGGTGTTTATCAAATTCGTGGACAAGGATTAGCTACCACGATTTTTATAGAAGGGGCTACGGGGATAATTGTTTGTGATACTCAAACAACGATAGAATCTGCGCGAGCAGTAATGGAACTATATTATAAGCATCGGCCGACAAAACCAGTTACAGCCATCATTATTAGCCAAAGTCATACAGATCATTATGGAGGGATTCAGGCAATCCTAGAATATGCTGATCATCCTCAAATTCCAATTATTGCCCCGAAAAATTTTACTCAAGAAGCATTAAGTGAACAAGTACTTTTAGGTACAATTATGAGTCGTCGTTCTCAATATCAATTTGGATCTATCATACCAATTGATCCCAAGGGACAGGTAAATGCAGGCATTGGTCATATTTTAGGTACTGGTAGAGTTAGTTTTGTACTGCCTACTCTTGAAATTGAAAACACAATTCATGCGATGGATATCGATGGTATTTCCTTTACATTTCAATTAACTTTAAACACAGAAGCCCCAGCAGAAATGCATTTTTATATTCCAAATTACAAAGTAATCTACGCATCAGAAAACGCCAATAAAACAATGCACCAAATTTATACTTTAAGGGGAGCAAAAACGCGAGATGCACTAGCGTGGGCTAATGCCTTAGATCAGACAATTGACTTATTTAAAAATGAGGAGATTGAAGCTTTGGTTATGGCACATGCTTGGCCTGTATTAGGTAAAGAAAGAGCTTTGCAGCATCTGAAATTGCAACGTGATTTATACAAATATATGCATGATCAAACCGTTAGACTAGCCAATCATGGTTACACCATGGATGAAATAGCAGAAATGATTAAACTTCCAGAAGCGTTAGATAAGTATTGGGGCAATCGAGGGTATTATGGCACATTAAAACATAATGTTAAGGGGATATATAATTTTTATCTAGGCTACTATAGCAGTCATCCATCCGATTTAGATTCACTACCACAGGTGGAAGCAGGCGGAAAATATGTACAATACATGGGTGGTGCGGCCAACGTATTTAAACAAGCAAAAGAGGATTATATTAAAGGAGAGTATCGTTGGGTTGCTCAAGTATTAAAACATGTAGTAATGAACGATCCATCTAATCTAGAAGCGAAACATTTGTTAGCAGATACCTTTGAACAATTAGGATATCAAGCAGAATCAGCAAATTGGCGAAATACATATCTCACTGGAGCGTATGAACTAAGGAATGGTGTAATGAAAGGAACTCTGAACACAGCAGCAATGGCAATCAGTATGCCAATAGATGAGTTCTTCAAATTGTTAGCTATCAAATTAAATGGGACAAAGGCAGCGGGAAAAAAAATGACGTTAAATGTGATAATTACAGATACGAATCAAGCATATACAATTTATTTAGAAAATGCTGTGTTGATTCATAAAGCAAATGTTGTAGACGATAATCCTAATGTAGCCTTAACTGTAGATAAAGCAGCTTTCTGTAAAATGGGGATGGGCCTTCTTACACCAGATCAAGCAATTGCCGATGGAAAACTAATAGTATCAGGTGACCAAAGTAAACTGTATGATTTCTTGGATTTATTGGATCACTTCAAACTTTCCACTAATATCGTAACACCTTAGTTGATAGATTCATAATGATCTGTAACCCGAAAAATAGACTTTTTTTTCAAAAGTCTATTTTTCTAAAGTTCATAATTTAGTTTTATAGTCTTCTTTATTCTTTGAAATGATTCGCCTGGTTTTGAAGCGCTTTCAAAAATTCCTTGCCTGCTATAGGAAAATATCGATTTTTTAATTTAATACTATGATATGATATTAACGGTTTTATGTCTGATAAAGGCAATACAATAATATCTTCACGTTGATAGAAGGAATCGGTTTGGGTTGTTAAGTACGGTTCAAATCCAATTGCTAACCCTTGTGAAATAAAGTGCTTTTTTGTTTCAGGGTTTTGTGAAACTAGAAAGTTGACGAATTGGTTATATTCACCGAATATTTGTAAGATGAATTTTTTCGTATCATTTATATTCATTGAGGCAGCAATTGGATATTTATATATATCTTCTGTGGTGAGAGTATTTTTACTTGCTAATTCGGAATCGTTTCTAAAACAAATCCTCATCGAACTATCTGTGAGATGAGTTGTAGTAAGTAATTGATTTTCTTCGATTGTTGAGGAAAATGAAAAAATTAAACCTATATCCGCATCGCCATTCAGAACATCTCTTTGAATCTGAGCAGGCGAGGTTTCTTTAATCTGTAGAGTAACCTTAGGAAATTTTGTGTTTAGTTCAGCTGATGTTAGAGGGATAAGGCTCCTACAAATGCCAGGAGTAGCAGAGATAGATAGTAGCCCTTTTACCTCTGAAGTACCACTTTTAGCCTCTTGTTTAAATTCTTCTATACGATTTAATATATCTTGTGCTCTTACGATAAGTTTTGATCCTGATTCTGTGGGTTCTAATCCATTTCTAGAACGTTCAAAAATCTTGACACCAAGTTCCTCTTCTAACTTACTGATTGCTAGACTTATGCCTGGAGAGGATACGAACAGTCGTTCAGATGTGTTCGCAATGGAGCCAGTTTTAGCTATTTCAGTTATGTATAATAGTTGTTCGATACGCATAGCTTCACCCCTAATACATTATTGTTTACTTCAATTAGTTTTCAGAAAATTTATCATCCTACATATCTTGTACAATTAAATTTACATAACGTACCTTAAATTTTTTAAACTTTCAAAAAGTATAATATAAAATCATGATAAATGTAAAGGTTTTCAATATTTGGAGCTTTATAACTTATGTTTTCTATATAAT
>NZ_JBALMO010000093.1:22812-41885 GCF_036963345.1 Bacillus sp. JJ722 | reverse complement strand
AAATTGGTTGGTTAGATCCCCAATCGATTTTGTCTTTTGTAGAATCTTCTTCAACGATATATTTATCTTTTGGTGAACGACCTGTATACTTTCCAGTATCAGCTTTTACTGCGCCTGTAGAAGATAGTACACCTTCATTGCGATTTAATACTTTTTCAACTAGTTGAGGCACAGAAAGTTGAACATTGATATTACTACCCTTTAACAGATCATGTAGCTCATTTGAAATGCCCACTGTATTCATTATGAGATACCTTCCTTTATCAATAATGTAATTTTCTTAATATTAGTATAACATAACAAATAGTATAACACATTAAAATTATTAGTCTATACTAATCTGTCCTAAATCCGTATTTTTTTAAGCAAAATGCATTATGTGTTAATTGTGTAAAAATTTAATATTTTCGTTTTGAAGTATATTAAGGAAGAAATCAGTAATTAATAGATGTATCTTATGTAAAATTGTTGACAAATTTAATACGTATGTTATTATTTATGTCTGAACGGATTTCTCTTATCCCGAGCTGGTGGAGGGACAGGCCCAACGAAGCCCAGCAACCTGCTATATGTGTTTGTATTAGCACATATAAGCGAAGGTGCTAACCTGATGCAAGGCAATGGTCCTTGAACGATAAGAGCGAAAGGCTTAAACGTACACAAACAAGTACCCTTTCCTCACATCAAGGAGAGGTTTTTTTTATGGACATAATATTCATAAATGAAAACCAATCAAGTTCCTGTGTCTAGGGAATGATTTCCGTCAACAAAAGAGGGGAAAATGAATATGATAGATATTCATAACAGCCTCTACTAATATTTGAGGAGGGTAATTTGATGTCAAAAAAACGTCGACTTTTTACTTCAGAGTCTGTAACAGAAGGCCATCCAGATAAGATTTGTGATCAAATCTCAGATTCGATTCTTGATGCCATTATAGCTAAAGATCCGAATGCACGTGTTGCGTGTGAAACTTCAGTTACTACAGGTTTAGTGCTTGTTTCTGGAGAAATAACAACTTCTACGTACGTAGATATTCCCAAAACAGTTCGTGAAACAATTAAAGGAATTGGATATACACGAGCAAAATATGGTTTCGATGCAGAGACTTGTGCAGTCTTAACGTCTATAGATGAACAATCTGCTGATATTGCTGCGGGTGTTGATCAAGCACTAGAAGCAAGAGAAGGCCAAATGACAAATGAAGAAATTGAAGCAATTGGTGCAGGTGACCAAGGCTTAATGTTTGGTTTTGCATGTAATGAAACGAAGGAGTTAATGCCACTTCCTATTTCATTATCACATAAATTAGCACGTCGTTTAACAGAAGTTCGTAAAGAGGAAGTTCTTGCTTATTTACGTCCAGATGGAAAAACGCAAGTAACAGTTGAATATGATGAAAATAATAAACCAGTTCGCATCGATACAATTGTTATCTCTACGCAACATGATCCAGATATAACACTTGAGCAAATCCAAGCGGATATTAAAGAATTTGTTATTAATCCTGTAGTACCTACAGAATTAATTGATGCAGATACGAAATACTTTATTAATCCTACTGGACGCTTCGTGATCGGAGGTCCTCAAGGGGATGCTGGATTAACAGGTAGAAAAATTATTGTAGATACGTATGGTGGATATGCTCGCCATGGCGGTGGTGCATTCTCTGGTAAGGATCCTACTAAAGTAGACCGTTCAGCAGCATATGCAGCACGCTATGTAGCGAAAAACTTAGTTGCAGCTGGTTTAGCTGATAAAGTTGAAGTTCAACTTGCTTATGCAATTGGTGTTGCGAAACCAGTATCTATTTCAATCGATACATTTGGAACCGGAGTTGTAGAAGAAGATGTATTAGTTGATGTAGTAAGCAGTCATTTTGATTTACGTCCTGCAGGTATTATTAAAATGTTAGATCTACGCCGTCCAATTTACAAAGCAACGGCAGCTTATGGCCATTTCGGTCGTAATGATTTAGATTTACCATGGGAACGTACGGATAAAGCTGAAGCATTAAAGCAAGCAGCGTTAAATAAATAAGAACAGCAACCCCCACTTAATTACAATTAAGTGGGGGTTTGTCTATATTTAAAGACAAGTTAGAAGTATATAATTTTGCCAGTGTCTAGCTCCAGCGCCCAGCTCCTAGTGGACTTCACCAACCTCCCTACGATAAGTCAATATCGAATCGCTTACCAGCTCTTCGTGTTTCCTTTATCTCAGTCGGAGGGCTCCAGTCCATACGGAGCAAAACGGGCACTTCCGCTTTTCTTATTAAATGGACATACATTTTTTATTTCTGAATAGATTTATAATATTGTCCCTTTTCTGCATATTCTCTGCTTACTCGAAGCATATCTTGAATATCAGATTCATTTGTTGGTCTAATTACTTTAGCTGGTCTTCCGAATGCCATCGAGTTTGGTGGAATGACCTTACCTTGAGGAACTAAGCTACCTGCTCCAATAAAGGCTCCTTCGCCAATGACTGCACCATCTAGAATGATGGAACCCATGCCAATGAGCGCACCTTTTTTTACGGTGCAGCTATGTAAAATCACGCTATGACCAACAGTTACTTCATCTTCTAAAATGAGTGGATTATTTGGGCTTTGATGCAGAACCGAGTTATCTTGGACATTCACTTTCTTTCCAATAATAGTAGGAGCTACATCACCCCTAATAACAGTGTTGAACCATATACTGGATTGTTCACCAATCTTTACATCGCCAGTTACTACTGCGTTTTCAGCAAGGTAGACACTATGGTGAATCTCGGGTTTTTTTTCGTGAAAAGGATAAACTATCATTATGCACATCTCCCTTTGTGGAATTTCCACGGTTATTGTATTCTAATGGTAGTTTATATGGAAATTTAGTATCTGTACAATATCTTTCATTCCCTATTGGATTGATTTAAAATAGTAGTATGCTGATTGAAGCATTTCTTTCTTATCTAAAAGGAAAGTAGATTATTTAGTGTTTTATTGTAAAGTCAATGAACGACTCATAAAGAGGCACTTTGACTGACACTTACACTTTTTTAAAAGGGTAAGAAAATATAAAATTAAGTAAGTTGTTTAACCTTATACCTGCCATGCACGGTCATAAGCGCTGTTTTGAAAACCAAAATGAATTTTGAAGAACAGCTTGTCTTATGCCTGCCGCATTGCCCTTTTTAATTAGGAGTAAAAACTCATCAATTAAAAAGGACTGGTAACGGTTTTTCTTTTAAGGAGGGTACAAAGCAACATGTATAAATGGGAAGCCGATGGGGATGCAAAGGCTGTAATTGTGATAGTGCATGGAGCCATGGAACACCAAGGCCGCTATAGATGGTTAGTGGAAATGTGGCGCTCTGCCGGCTACCATGTCATAATGGGGGATCTACCAGGACAAGGATTGACCACACGTTCGAAGAGAGGTCATATTAATTCTTTTGACGAGTATATAGTTGAGGTTAAAGATTGGATTCAAGAAGCATATGAATATCATTTGCCTATCTTTATTCTAGGTCATAGTATGGGGGGACTAATAGCTATTCGTTTGCTGCAAGAGATGGAAGTAAACGTGGCAGGGTTAATATTATCGTCACCATGTTTAGGACTTGTAAGTTATCCATCTAAGACTATTCATGCTGCATCAGCTGTATTAAATTTTGCTTATCCAAGCTTTAAAGCGGCTACTGGTATTACAATCGACATGGTAACGAGAGATCCGGAAGTACGTGAATCGAGTTCGAACGATTCCTTGTACATAATAAAAGTATCTGTTCGTTGGTATCATGAACTATTAACAAATGTTAAAGAGGCATTTGAAAATATTCCTGATTTAACAGATGTGCCACTCCTACTTATGCAAGCAGGAGATGATAAAATTGTGGATAAGCATTCTGTTAAAGAGTGGTTTAACTATACACAATGTAGCGAAAAAGCATTTAAAGAATGGCATGGACTATACCATGAAATATTTAGTGAACCGGAAAAGGAAGATGTATTTTATTATGCTAAGGGGTTTGTTGAAAACGCACTTCGTAATTTAGGTTATGTTGTGTAATTGAGGAGGAAAAGTTATTGAGTATTCCTACTACACCTTTAATGTTAATGAATAAAGTATATAAAGGGATTTTTCCAAAGGTGCAAAAGGAATTGCATTATTGGAAAAATGAAGCGAAAAAAATTCCAAATCCAGAATTAAGAAAGCAAGCGATAGATAGTATAGAAAATAAAGATTTTCACTGTGAAGGAGGAGCGATCCTTGCTCTTCTTGCAGAAAATCGTAAATCAGAAGCTATTTCATTTATCATTGCTTACCAGACGATTAGTGATTATCTTGATAATTTGTGTGATCGTAGTACATCCTTAGATGATCAAGACTTTACGGCACTTCACGAATCCATGTTGCATTCTTTACAAAGACATTCCCCTGATGTGAATTATTATCGTTTTCGTGACGAGCAAGATGATGGTGGTTATTTAAAGAGTTTAGTGACTACATGTCAAACTTTTTTGAGGAAATTGGATAATTTCGAACATATTGAGAAGTATTTACATGAGCTTTGTTCGTACTATTCAGATTTACAAGTACACAAGCATGTTCATGAGAATGAGCGTGTATCAAGATTACAAAACTGGTTTTCTTTACATAAAAATAATCTTCCAAGTATGTCTTGGTACGAATTCTCAGCTTGTTCAGGTTCAACTTTAGGCATATTTTGTTTAATTTCATATGCTTTACGAGATGATTTCAAAAATGATCATGCAGAACAAATCCGTAATGGATATTTTCCTTATATTCAAGGGCTACATATTATGCTTGATTATTTCATTGATCAACAAGAAGATCGTGATGGTGGAGATTTAAATTTTTGTTTTTATTATCAGAATAATCAAGAGTTATTTGCTCGTATGTCTCATTTTGTTCAAAAGGCTGATCAGTATTTAGACCTTTTACCACACAAAGGTTTTCACAGACTGATTCATCGTGGATTATTGGGTCTATATTTATCTGATGAGAAAGTATATGAAACAAAGGAAACAAAAATCTTAGCGAAGAAAATGGTCAAGCTTGGCGGGCTTCAATCACAATTCTTCTATATAAATGCAAAGTTTTATCGTACTTTAAAAAGAATGATGCCAAGTAAGTTCGTGGTAGCAACTTTGAAATAAGATGAAGAAGAACAACCGTAGATAAAAATGGAGACAAATAAAAAACACCTTTCGTTGAAAAATGATATTGAATAATATCTAATCAATGTGGAGGTGTTTTTCTATGGGAGCGAGTTATGTGGTGAACCGGGAATAGAAGTGATGAGAAATTGTACATCTAAAACTTACACAAATTTGAAAAGAGGTAGTATTCAAACGAAATTAAACAGCCAGTCTCCGGTATAATACCGTCAACTGGCTGGATCAAAAGAGTGATAATTGTTCTTTCGTTTGTTTTTACACCATCACTTGGCAAATATCATTTGTAAATTGAACAGGGTCTTGAATTGGTAGACCTTCAATCAATAAAGCTTGGTTGTACAATAAATGTGTGTATAGTTTTACTTTGTCTTTATCGTCTTGAGTAAAGGCTGTTTTAATAGATTGGAATACGTCGTGATCAATATTGATTTCCAATACTTTGTTTGCTTTAACATGTTGGTTGTTTGGCATAGCATTTAGGACTTTTTCCATTTCAATTGAAACGTCTCCTTCAGCCGTTAAGCAGACTGGATGTGATTTCAAACGATTCGATGCTTTTACAGCGCTGACTTTTCCAGCTAATACTTCAGACATGAAATTAAATAGTTCTTTGTCTTCTTCTTTTTCCGCCATGTTTTGAGTATCTTCAATGCCAAGGTCGCCACTCGAAACGGATTTAAATTCTTTTTCGTCATATGTCATGAGCATTTTGACTACAAATTCGTCAATGTCTTCTGTTAAGTATAGGATTTCATAGCCTTTATCAGAGACTAGTTCAGTTTGTGGTAGTTTATCAATGCGCTCAATAGATTCTCCTGTTGCATAGTAAATATACTTTTGATCCTCTGGCATACGCGAAACATATTCTTGCAATGTAACTTGTTTCTTTTCTTTAGAAGAATAGAACATGATTAAATCTTTCAGTACATCTTTCTCTTGACCGAAATGATCGTATGCACCGAACTTTAATTGGCGACCGAATGATTTGTAAAATGTTTCGTATTGCTCACGATCATTCTTCAACATGCTTTCTAGTTCTTTTTTAATTTTATTTTTAATGTTTTTCGCAATAAATTTTAACTGCTTGTCTTGCTGTAAAATTTCACGAGAAATATTTAAGGATAAATCTTCTGAATCGACCATTCCTTTTACAAAGCTAAAGTAGTCTGGAAGTAAATCTGGGCATTTTTCCATGATGAGTACACCATTGGAATACAGTTCTAACCCTTTTTCAAATTCCTTTGAGTAATAGTCGAATGGAATGCTTTCTGGTATGTACAAAATTGCATTATAACGAATGCTTCCATCTACTTTCACGTGAACGTGTCGGATTGGCTTATCAAATCCGTAGCGCTTTTCTTGATAAAATTGTTCATAATCAGCATCTGTTAATTCATTTTTGTTTTTCTTCCAAATTGGAACCATGCTGTTAATAGTACGTACTTCGGTTACTTGTTCATACTCATCTTCGCTACCTTCTTTTAGTTGGCTTTCAGTTACATCCATTTTTATTGGATAGCGAATGAAATCAGAGTACTTTTTAATAATGGATTGGAGACGGTACGTCTCTAAGTATGCATCATAGTTTTCGTCTTCTGTATTTTCTTTAAGCGCTAAAATAATGGTTGTTCCAACATGATTCTTCTCGCAAGGCTCTATTGTATAGCCATCTGCGCCTGTTGATTCCCATTTGAAGGCTTCCTTGCTATCAATAGCCTTACTGATAACAGTTACTACATCAGCTACCATGAATGATGAATAGAAGCCGACACCAAATTGTCCGATAATATCATAACCATCTTTTAATTCATTTTCGTTTTTGAAGGCGAGTGAACCGCTCTTGGCGATAGTACCTAGATGCTGCTCAAGCTCGTCTTTTGTCATACCAATACCTGTATCTGTAATTGTTAATGTACGATTTTCTTTGTCAGCCGTTACTTTAATATAATAATCATCTTGGTTAAATGAAATCGATTGGTCAGTTAGTGCTTGGTAATACATTTTATCAATCGCATCACTCGCATTTGAGATTAACTCACGTAAGAAAATTTCTTTCTGCGAATAAATTGAGTGAATCATCATATCCAATAATCGTTTCGATTCAGCTTGAAATTGTTTCTTCTCCATTTGTTACTCTCCTCCAAATAAAAATTGTTATTTTCTATTTTAGCACTCTTAGTAATAGAGTGCTAATGAATAATTAACATATTATTGAGAGAATTGTCAATTGATAATATGGAATTTACGGATAGTCAGTTTTAATTTTAGAGGGTGCATATAATGGGAAAAAAGTAGTTTTTATCCAGTTCTAACTGGCGCTAAAACTCCCACTTCAAAACGAAAGAAAAAGCAAAGACGTTTAAGNNACTAATAATCGGTGGGGGATGGACGAACACCGCCACCGATTAAAGTTTCACTTTATCAGAAGTTAAATGGGGAATTAAATCTTTGATTTAAGATAATTCGTCCAGAAGGTAAAATAACCTTCTGGACGGCTCGTCTTATGCTGGCTACTCATACTATCATCTAGCTTCAGTTTCTTGAGAGTGTACTTTCTTCATGAATTCATTCACATCAGCAGGAACTTTACGATCAATTAATGATACGATCCATACTGATAAGAAACCGACAGGTACAGTTATAAGACCAGGGATTTTAAATTGTAAGAAAGTTGGTAATGTATGTGGTAAGAAAATCATCCACATTGATACTAGTAAGCCGATTACTAGACCTGCGATAGCACCTTTTTCTGTCATTCCACGCCACCAAATACCAAGGATAAAAATGGGTGTGAAGGTACTTGCTGCAACGGTAAAGGCAAGGGCAACTAGATGACCAATTGATGCATCTTTAACTAATAATCCTAATCCACCATATAAGAAACCTAAGATTACGATTGCTACTTTACCAGCAACTACGCGTTCCTTCTCGCTAATGTTTTTGCGCATGAAAGTTGCATATAAGTCATGAGCAAGTGCTCCTGAGCTTGCAATAAATAAACCAGAAAGGTTAGAGAAAATTGCGGCGAATGCACCTGCAATAACTAATCCAAGTAACCATTCTCCACCTAAACCTTGTGCAGTTGAAGGAATAACCATGTTATTTCCACCTAGTACAAGGTCTTTCATAACTTGTTCACTAGCATCCCCAGAAAGGAAGATTGAACGACCTACAACTCCTAAGTAAACTGCCAGTAAGAAGAAAGCGCTTGCAATAGCGATCGCCATAAGAGCTGATTTACGAGCTGCTTTAGCACTTGGGTTTGTATAGAAACGTAAAAGAATATGAGGTAAACCGATTGTTCCTAATGCAAGACCGATTGTCATACTAATTGTTTGCCAGAATGTAGGGAAATAGAAACCTGTCCCTGTCCATGCTTGTCCCTCAAAAACTTGATCTTTTCCATCTAATGCGTAAGGTGATGTCCCTTCAATAGGACCGCTGAAAGAGTTAATAGCATGAAGAATTTTATCATAATGAAGTCCACCGTACATTGCAACCGCTAACATAATTATGAATGCACCAAGACGAATCCATAACTCTAAAGCTTGATTGAGGGTTGTTCCTTTCATACCACCTATACCAACGTAGAAAATCATAACTACACATGTAAAGATAATTCCGAATTCATAGCTGGTACCAAAGAACATACTTAAGATTTGAGCAGCACCTAGAAGCTGAGGGGCTGCGTAGAAACCTGAAATAGCCAGTACTACCGCAACAGCAGCTAGTCTTGCACGCTTACTATGAAAACGATATGCTAAGAAATCGGCAACTGTATAAGCACCGAACTTTCTTAAAGGACCTGCCACGAAGATTGCTAGTAATGTTAATCCAATAGAGAAGCAGAAAGCGTAGTATGCACCATCATATCCCAATTGAAAAGTTAATCCTGCTATGCCGAGGAAAGTTGCAGCACTTAAATAGTCGCCGCCAATTGCGGAACCATTTGTAAACCAACCAAAGCTTCTGCCTCCAACGAAATAGTCAGAAGCAGTTGCATTTTTTTTCGTCAAGTAGGTGATGTAAACAATGGTTCCCATTAGGAGAAGTGTCATGATCATTTTTGGTTCTAATAACATGTTCATCCTAGTTTTCTCCCTCCTTGACTAGTTGGTGCATACTTTTTCAAACGTTTTTCATATAGTGCAGTATGAATATAAGCGATGATAAATGCCATTGCCATTGCGATGATACTAGTTATGAACCATGAAACTGTCATACCACCCCAGAACTTCGAGAAAGCGAAATCAGGAAAATACCAGTTCATAACGGGAATTGAAAAAATAAATACGAAGTAAAATAATGTTAATTTAAATCCTGTACCAAACTCAGCTTTCATGATTTTTTCTGTCTCAGCATCGAGTGGTGGTAGCTTGCTATACTCGATTGTCCCAGCTTCGACATAGTCATACTCTGAATACTCATTAGCCATATCTCAATCTCCCCTTTTTGCCCATTTTTTTCCGCAGAATATGTCCCTCCTTTTTAGTGCGGAAGTGTACTATAATTGTATTGAAAAAAAAGGTCTGTTACCTTACAGTTTATTGCTAAAAATATACAAAAATTTGCTAATTTTCCAAATATTAATGTAAAATAGGGTTGGAAAGAGGGATTTTTCTATACGAGGTGATCGTTATTGTTGCGAATCAAATTATTAATGGCAGATGAGAATGAACGTAATAAGATAATAAATTGGTTACATGATGGTTTGCCTAGTCGCTTTTATATTAGTGAGATAGTAGATAATCAACAAGCAGACATTTATTTTGTTGAAGTGGTCAAGATATTTGATTGGGTAAAGATACGGCGGCTGCAAAAGAAATTTTCCACAAGTATAATATGTCCTATTTTATCATCATCACTTTCTTATTCATCGGCTCTAGCAATCGATTTGCAATTACAATCTATATTAGTAAAGCCATTGCAAAAAAGAATTTTTTTAAGAACTGCCAAGAAGATGAGGACGAGATTTATTCAGAAGCAAAATATGACATTCACATATAGTGATTTATTTGCTCAAATTTCAGATCGTGAAAATGCTCCATTTCAGGAAGCGTTTTTAAGAAGGATACTCAGAGGGGAAGTAGTATCAGAGAAAGAAGTTATTGAAGCTAGGACATATCTCCCTTCAAGAGTAATACCTAATGTTGTCTTGTTGCTTCAAGGGTTTTCAATCGAGAGATTACCTGATGGGAAAGGTGCTAGCTCACTTGTAAAAGAATGTATTAGAGAACATTTCATTACTTTAGTCCCTTATGTATCATTTCTACCTTATCAAAAACATCTGTTAATATTGATGCGCATACCAGAAGAATATTCCTCATTTAAACAATGGTCACAGGGTGAAGACTTGATGCTTCAAGTCATTCATTTATTGAAAGAAAAGTATGGAATTCATGTTTATATTGGTATAGGTGATACCTATCAAGAGCCATTATTATTACATCATTCATATGGACAAGCTAGGAAAGCGCGGAGAATGCCTGCGCCTAATCATATTCAACTACGATATTTTGACGATATAACGAAGAACCCACTATTATTGAAAACCATTGAGTTTATTGTGCAAAATTGTAGCAATAATATAACAATTAGTGATGCTGCTTCCTTTATGAATTTTAGCGTCACCCACTTTAGTCGTTTGTTTAAGAAGGAAACGGGAAAGAGTTATGTAGATTATGTTGCATTTATAAAAATTTATAAATCGTTACCGTTGTTAAGAAGGACAAATCACACAATGGAGCAAATTGCTGCAGAAACAGGCTTTAATACGCCAAATTATTACAGTAGTACCTTTAAAAAGTTAGTTGGACTTTCCCCGAGTGAATATCGGGCAACTTATGAGATTATATTTAAATAAAAAAGCAGATTTCAAAAGTCGTTTTGTAACGACAATGAAGTCTGCTTTTGTTATTATTTAGGGATTTATTAATTAATTAGTTGTTAATCATTTTGAAATAACGGAGCCTTTTTCTCTTCGTGGCCAAATAAAATAGGAAAGGGAAGAGACAAAATCTATTACAAGAACAAGACTCCAAAACTTTAGAAGATTAGCTAATGCATTAGTGCGAGTTGGATCATCGATAATAAATATAATAGCTAGTAAGAATGTTGCTCCGATTATATAAGCAAGGACATGTTTTAAAGCTGAACGGAGATTATGTTTGGCATGTTCCATACCATACTTTTTCTGAGGTTTGGTTCCTTGTTTCAATACATAGTATTGAAAGCGATGATCTGCCCATGCAATCATACTCTTACCGTATGCAATGGATGTACCAATATAGATGGCGGCTATACCATGAATAGTACTAGCTGTTGCACCATTTATTAAGTCAATACTAGTTGTAATTAGCAATACTATATCAATAATTGGCGTTAATGCCAGAAAAAATAATCCGAGCTTCTTTTTCTTGAAAATATAACGACTTATTAAGCCAAGTAGAATGGCTATCCAAAAACCAATTTCACATCCAACGATCAACCAAGCTATATAATTCATAAAAAACCTCCAACTACCATATTTAGGAATTGGATTAATGGTATCATATGTTCTTAAATAATACAACTGTATTAAATAAAAAAATTTCTAAAAAAGAAAATTTAAAACATTAAAAGTATTGTCAAATTGTCTAATATAACATATGATACAATTATCAAATTGATAATTGATAAAAGTTATAGAGTGGCAGCTTTAAATAGTAGGGGTGAAACATACATGGGGAATAAAGACTTAGAAACGGTTTCTAAACAAGATGCACTAAAAGAATATGATGTGAAACAGTATGAAACGCCCGCTGGTTATACAAGCGATATTGCTGTTTTTACAATTGATTCAAAACAAGCTCGATCACAAGAGCAAGAATTAAAGCTAATGTTAATTAGAAGAGCATTATTGAATGGAGAAGGTAAGCCTAATATTGAAGGCGGGAAATGGGCTTTGCCAGGTGGTTTTATACAACCAAATGAATCTGCATACGAAGGAGCCGTTCGAGAGCTTTCGGAAGAAACAACGATTAATAACGTGCATGTGAAACATTTTGGTGTATATGATACTTCTGGAAGAGATCCTAGAGGCTGGATTATATCCAACGCTCATTACGCGATTGTTCCTATGAAATATATAGAATTAAGAAAAGCCGCTGATGATGCAATGGAAGTCGAAATCTTCAATATGGAAGAAGTCTTCCGATTACAGTTAGCTTTTGATCATGAAGTTATTATTCGAGATGCATTACATCAAGTGCAAGAAGATATGATGCAAACGACTTTAGCTAAAGACTTCTTACCTAATGAGTTTACCCTTTCGGAACTGTGGCATGTAGTCGTAAGTGTAGCAGGTGAAAGAGCAATTGAGTCATATCCTAACTTTCATAGAAAAGCGAAGAATTTATCGTTTATTGAAGAAGTGAAAGATGACTGCGGAGAAGTGAAAAGACAGAAACGGTTTGCCAAGCAACCAACTAAACTATATAGATTTACTAATGAACATGTGAAGAAAAGTATATACAAATAATAAACGTAGCATGATCAATAATAAGGGATGAAGTTCTGCTTTAACTTATTGAATTTCAGGGCAATATATTGGGAAAGAGTTGAAGTCAGTTTTTTTGTACAAAAGACAAGATTAAGGATTTGGAGATATAGAACTGAGTGATTGTTGGTTAGAGAGATAGGAGGCGCAATATGAATAGAAGATATAGTGATGATAGTTTAGCTCTACACACAGACGCGTATCAATTAAATATGGTTGAAACATACTGGCATGACAAGGTTCATAATCGGAAAGCGGTTTTTGAATTATATTGCAGAAAATTACCTTTTAATAATGGGTACGGTATATTTGCCGGTTTAGAAAGGATTATCGAATATTTACGTAATTTCCGGTTTAGTGAGAGTGATATTGAGTATTTACGTGAAGAAATTGGATATGACGAAGATTATTTAGAGTATTTAAAAGGTATTCGCTTTACAGGTACAATTCGTTCTATGGTAGAAGGGGAGCTTGCCTTTGCAAATGAACCGCTTCTGCAAGTTGAATCTACATTAGCTGAAGCACAATTAATAGAAACAGCACTTTTAAATATTGTTAACTATCAAATGTTAATTGCTACGAAAGCATCAAGAATTAAACAGGTGATAGGTAAACAAACTGCGATGGAATTTGGAACTCGCCGCGCGCATGAAATGGATGCAGCTATTTGGGGAACGAGAGCTGCTTTCATTGGCGGATTTGATGCAACGAGTAACTATAGAGCTGGAAAGTTATTTGGAATTCCAGTATCGGGAACGCATGCTCATTCGATGATTCAAACATATCGAGATGATTATATAGCTATGAAGAAGTATGCGGAAAGTTGTTTAAGAAGGCCTAATAAAGTTTTCATACCGCTTGTTGATACGTACGATACATTGCGTTCCGGTGTACCTGCCGCCATACGTGTAGCGGAAGAATACAAAGATCAAATAGAATTTAAAGGCATTCGATTAGATAGTGGTGATATGGCATATTTGTCAATTGAAGCAAGAAAGCTATTGGATCAAGCTGGTTTTGAAGATACGAAAATTGTAGCATCTAATGATTTAGATGAATACACCATTCTTAACTTGAAAGCTCAAGGAGCTAAAATCGATATATGGGGAGTCGGTACAAAATTAATTACAGCCTTTGATCAAGCGGCATTGGGAGCTGTATATAAAATTGTAGCTATTGAAGATGAGCATGGAAATATGTTAGATACAATAAAAATCAGTGCAAACCCTGAAAAGGTCAGTACACCAGGATTAAAGAAGCTATATAGAATTATAAATTCTAATAATCATCATTCTGAAGGGGATTATATTACGATGAATGATGAGAATCCTGAAGAGGAAAGTATCATCAACATGTTCCATCCAACACATACGTATATTAGTAAGTATGTCATGAATTTTAAAGCGAAAAAATTGCTACAAGATATTATTGTGGATGGTAAATTAGTTTACGACCTCCCTAATATATTCGATATACAAGCTTATGCTATAAGCAATATGGATTTGTTATGGGAAGAATATAAACGCTCCATGAATCCGGCTGAATATCCGGTCGATTTAAGTCAAAAATGCTGGGACAATAAGATGGAGAACATTAGAAAAGTGAAAAAGCAAGTGGCAAAGATTGTTGGAGAGAAATGAAGAATATTGCTTGAATAGACTTGGATTGTAAACGGAGGTTAAGTGATGGGAAAAACGGTTGACCAATGTGTTCAATATTTCAAAGAATTAAATCCAAACCATCCTTTAAGTGGTAAGGAGAGTTTGGATGGTTTGTTCAAACAAGGTGCAAGAATAGGGATATATGGTTCTTCTTTTGACCCAATTACAAATGTTCATTTATGGACAGCTTCTACAGTGGCACATCGAAAAAAATTAGATTATATTATTTTTCTACCCTCTAATGGGAATCGAATTGATAAAATATTACAAACGAGTAATGAACATCGACAAAAGATGGTGGAGATGGCGATTGAGAATAATCCAAGATTCATTTTGGATACGTATGAATTTCATGTGCTTCCTGGTAAGCAATATACATATTACACGATGCAGCATTATAAGGAAGTTTTTCCATTGGCAGAATTATTCTTTATTATCGGAGCGGATCTTTTAGTGGATATTGCTGATGGGAAATGGAGAATGGCTGAGGAGTTAGTTGAAAATACACAATTTATCGTGATGGCACGCGATGGAATTGATATGCTTCAAACCATAAGTAAATCACCGTTATTGAGAAATCATGATGACGGGAGATTCCAGCTATTAGACAAAGGTTTGTCAATGGAAATATCGTCAACTTATATAAGAGAAGAGCTAGCTAAAGGTGGAGAACCTCGCTATTTATTACCGGATTCATGTTATAACTATTTAAAAACTCATAATCTGTATCAAAAGATTGTTAGGTGAAGAAAAAAAGGAAGGAGCATGTGATGCTCCTTCCTTTTTTGATTAACTATTTACATTCATTTTAGGTGATTGTTTTCTCTTTCTTGCAGGGATATTGGTTAATAGTTTCCATGCCCATTCAATTGGTCCTGCCGAGAAATGACGAAGCCAAAAGTGGGAAAAAGCCATCATGAAGAGAACAATAAGTAACCAAATGCTTATAATAGCTGGAGCGGATAACTCCTGTAATCCAATACCTAGCCCCCATCCGTAGAAAATACACGAAGCGACAATGTTTTGTAGCATATAATTGCTAAGTGCCATTTTACCGATTTTCTCAAAGAAGTAAAAAAGCCGTGACTGTTTATACTTCTCAAATAACCAAGAGAATAAGCCCATATAGAAAAGCGCCATAAGTGGAGCGAATACATAACGAACTGGGAAAAATAAGGCTTCAGATGGTAAGAAATATAATAGGTTAAGTGGAATGGCTATAAATCCAATAGTTAAAAATTTATTGCGAGTTTTTACATTTATACCTGAGTCGAGTGTGAAAATTTTCTTTCTCATAAGTAAAATTCCAATGATAAATAAGCATATATTTTGCGGAATGATAAAGATTGCTTCAGTACGTAATACTCCTATGTTTTCGATTCGGTACCAAACTTGTTCAATCCATGTTCCAGATGCGTAAACTTGAGAAGCTGAAGTGATAGAGAAATTAGTGTCAGCACCTAGCAGAATAACGGTTAAAGCAGTGATATTAAATAAGTGAAATGTTCCCATGGCATAAAACCATCTCATCATTTTTTTATGAGGTAGTTTGGCAATATAAGCAACGATGATTGCCGTTACACCGTAGCTCATTAATACATCTACTTCTATAACAAATACGTAATGGAGAATACCATCAATAAAGAGAAGGAAAGAACCCCATATATAAATCCCTGGCCAGGTCCAATCGTTTCGTATAGCTTGTTGACGTTTTATTTCTAAACCAATTCCAAACATAATGGTCAACATCGATAAGAACTTGCCATTAACTAGGAATAAAAATAATGAACTAATGAAGTCATCCATGTTCAGCCACCAATCAGTAGCTCCAGTAAAATAATCATTGTTTTCGTTTGTAACTGCTGCAAATACCCATATATTTGTGCCGAGGGTACCGATAATGGCAAAACCTCGAAGTATATCTAAAAGGCGTATACGCTTCATTGCATTTCTCCTTTTCTTATCCATAATTGTTATAAATTGTATCAACTATATTTAAATAATACAAGTGTATTATTTAAAATTGAAAAAAATTAATTTAATGGTACAATCAAATTATGCCGAAAATAGTTGATCACGATAAAAGAAAAAAAGATATTGCTGAAGCTACATGGAGAGTTATAAGTGAACAAGGAATGGAAGGAGCGACAGTTCGTAATATTGCCAAGGAAGCAGGTTTATCATTAGGAGCATTGCAGCATTATTTCTCTTCACAAGCTGGTTTACTTTCATATGCCATGAACCTTGTAATAGAACGGGTAACGCTTCGTATACATGCTATAACAGCAAGAAATTCACCTCCTAAAGAGATGGTTGTGGAGATTCTATTACAAATGATTCCAACAGATCAAGAAACGATGCTTGAGATTCAAGTGTGGTATGAATTTGTTATGTATGCGAGAAATAAACCAGAATTATGTAGCGTACAAGATGACGGTGTGTTAAGTGGATTAATGGTGTTATTTGAAAAACTCGATGAGAATCATTTGATAAAGAAAGATTTGGATTTAGAAATAGAGATAGAGAAGCTTTATGCAATTGTTGATGGTCTTGCGTTGCATGCAGCGTTAGAACCAGGGAGATTGGATAAGGAACGGATTTTATCTATCTTAAAAAATCATATAGATTATTTATTTGTAGATAGTGAATAAGAACAAAAGGAGCAACACCGTTAGGGTGTATGCTCCTTATCTTTTTTCAATAGCAATAATAAAAGGTGGTGAATTGACTTGATTCATAAAACCGTAATGCAAAACATGTGCTTTTTCTTGTGGAAGAGCTTGTACATATTGCATTAGTTCATCACGCTCAATTGCGCCTTCCGGATGTCCATGGTAGACAACAAGAATGATGATTCCTTCTACTTCCATACGTTCTAACAATTGCTCTATAGCTGAAATTGTTGAATAAGCCTCAGTTACAACTTCTTTATCTCCACCAGGTAAATAGCCAAGATTAAAGATTGCCCCAGTTAGTTTTCGAGACTCATCTGTAGGGAGTAGATGGCTTAGTTGGTCATGGCTGTTTTGAAATAGTGTAGCTAAATGCTCGCAGTGGTTTTCTAGCAGCCTAGTTCTAGTTTGATTTATCGCTTGTTCTTGAATATCAAATGCATACACATGACCTAGTTCACCGACAAGATTTGTTAAAAAGAGCGTGTCATGCCCGTTGCCAGCTGTAGCATCAACAGCAATATCACCAGGGGATACAGCTTTTTGCAACAATATCCGAGCAAACGGAAGGATGCGATCAAGCTTCACTAGTCACGCCTCCAACACGATTGTAATATTTACCTTGCCAACTGTTACGTCTTTTCAATTCTGCATCAATAGCATTTAATACTTCCCATTTATTGACGCTCCACATAGGTCCAATCATTAAATCAATTGGTCCATCACCTGTAATACGGTGTACAATCATTTCCGGAGGAATAAGCTCTAATTGATCAACAACAAGATTAATGTATTCTTCAAATGAAAGGAATTGTAACAATCCTTTTTCATATTGCTTCACCATTGGGGTGCCTTTCAATAGATGCAATAAATGTATTTTAATACCTTGAACATCAAGCTTCGCTACTTCTTTAGCTGTTTCCAGCATCATTTCAGGTGTTTCAAGCGGAAGTCCGTTAATGATGTGAGAGCAAATTCGAATGTTGTGTTTACGTAATTTTTCAACACCTTCTACATAGGTTGGATAATCGTGCGCTCTGTTGATAATACGTGCTGTTTTTTCATGAACAGTTTGCAATCCTAGTTCCACCCATAAATATGTGCGCTCATTTAATTCAGCTAAATACTCGACAACATCATCTGGTAAACAGTCTGGTCGTGTAGCAATGGATAAGCCAACAACACCTTCTTGTTCAAGTGCAGGCTCGAACTTTTGTCGTAACACATCAACAGGAGCATGAGTATTAGTATAAGCTTGGAAATAAGCCATATATTTACCGTCGCGCCACTTTTGGTGCATTTTATCTTTAATATCTGCAAATTGCTTTTCGATTGAATCTACACGATTGCCGGCGAAATCTCCTGATCCAGCTGCACTACAAAATGTACAGCCTCCGTGTGCAACAGTACCATCACGGTTTGGACAATCAAAACCACCATCTAGTGCTACTTTAAATACTTTATGTCCAAATGTATTTCGTAAATGATAATTCCAAGTATGATATCTTTTATCATCATTAGCATATGGAAACGGGTTATTCTGATTCAAATCAGAAACCTCCTTAATGAAAGAAATTCAGCATAAAAAATATTGTAACATGAAACAACGCTTATATTCCATTCTGCTTTATTTTTCACACAAGCTAATTATTGCTAAAATAGTGTGCTGCTATGTTTCATATACTATCAATGTAGGCATGACTTAAAGTAGGAGGATTATCATTATGGCAACTAGACAATCCGTTGATAACTGTTTGCTCAATTGTAATGAAGCTTTAGAAGTTGCACAACAGCAATATACAGAAGCATCTAAGCAAGAGCATTATAATAATAGTGAGTATATTCAAGGTCAACAATTATTGCAGCTTGCTGCGAATGAATTACAACTTATGGCAAACAGTTGTAATGATCAACAACGTGAGCAATTGAATCGAATGAAAATACAAATCGAACAAATGCAATACGATATGATTACTTTAAGGCATTAATTACAATTAGAGGCTGTCCGAAAAGTG
>NZ_JBALMO010000093.1:0-22791 GCF_036963345.1 Bacillus sp. JJ722 | reverse complement strand
CGCTTTGTTAGCCCTCCGAGAGTAGGTAACGTGAAATAGATAAACTTGCCGATTACATTAGAACACCTATATTTAACCCATGTATCTTTTTAAAAATCTAAGGAATTACTTTCTCATCAATCAAACAAAGATAGTAAATAGGATTTATTGGGCAACCTTTGCTTCTTTTTTACAGATTCTTAAATGTTCTTACATAAAGCATTAACACGTTTTTTTTATACTGAAGATGAAATTTCTTTAAGAAAGGATGGCGGGTTGATGAATTCATGGAAAAGAAAGGTATTTCTAGCAATGTTAGCTGGAACAATGGCTTTTAGTGGTTTTATACTAACGAAAAAGGAACCGAAGTATGTAGAAGCTAAAGTGGAAGCATCAAAACCTACTAATGTCATCATGATGATAATGGATGGTACGAGTATGGATACCATTACGCTATCTAGGTGGTATAAAGGTGAAAAACTTGCTTTGGACGCATTGGCAGCTGGTGTAGTGCGTACTTATTCGGCAGAATCGGCTATTACTGATTCTGCTCCCGCAGCAACAGCGATGGCAACAGGGTACAAAACGAATGATAAATATATTGGGATTTTGCCTTCCGTTGTATCGTCACCAAATGTTCCAAATGTTGATGATAACGATAAGATGAAGCCTGTCGCCAATATCCTTGAAGGTGCTAAGCGACTAGGAAAAGCAACTGGAATTGTCGCTACCTCAGAAATTCAACATGCGACTCCAGCTGCATTTTCCAGCCATACTGCTCATCGTGATTCTTTTTCAGACATTGCAGAACAGCAGGTATATCAAGGTATGGATGTGGTATTAGGAGGTGGTAAAGCGTCTTTACTACCAGGTAAGCATTATAACGCCCGCAAAGATGGAGAAGATTTAGTCAAAGTTATTAAAGGTAAGGGATATGACTTTGTTGAGAATAAGCAAGACTTAATAAATAGTAAGAGTGATAAAATTTGGGGATCATTTGCTTCTGATTCTTTGGCCTATAGTATTGATCGTACAGCAAATACGTATGAGCCAGCTTTATCGGAAATGACGAGGAAAGCAATTCATGTATTATCAAAAGATAAAGATGGTTTCTTTTTAATGGTGGAAGGTAGTAAAGGAGATTGGGCGGCACACAATAATGATCCAATTGGAATGATTAGTGAAACACTAGCTTTCGATGCAGCAGTTAAAGAAGCTGTTCATTTTGCTAAGAAAGATGGAAATACGCTTGTAATCGCTGTAGCTGACCATGGTAATAGCGGTATTACCATGGGAAATAATGATACATCAACTTCTTATCCTTCTACTCCCATTACTGCGTATATTGAACCTTTGAAGAAAGCGAAACGATCGCTAGAAGGCGCTATACAATCTTTGAACGAAAATCGTTCAAACATAGAAGATGCGGCAGCACTATATGGCTTAACTAATTTAACAACGGAAGAACTAAATTCGTTAAAACAAGCAAAGAATATAAAAAAAGAAATGGTACAAATGCTAGCTCAAAGAGCACATTTAGGTTTTACTACGAATGGGCATACAGGTGAGGATGTTACGTTGTATTCATACGGTCCAGGTAGACCTGTTGGAACGATTGAGAATATTGACATAGCTCGTTTGTTATCTCATTTTATGGGTGTTTCTTTAGATGAGCTAAATGAAGAGATGTTTATGGATGCAAACACGCTCTTTCGTAGTCATGGATATATAACAGAAGTGGATACTTCGAACCGTAACAATGTTATTTTTAAAGCGTCGAAAGACAATATCATCATCGAAATACCTCAAAATAAAAATGTATTAATTAAAAATGGTCAAGTACATGAGTTGAAGGATGTAACAGTCTATAATGGGAAATCCTTCTATGTATCGAATGAAGCAATTGAAGTAGCGGAGAAATAAACAATCTAATTACTATTACTAAATGTTTGATATATGTAAGGGAACATCTGCTAACCAGGAAGTTCCCTTTTTATTTCGTGAGATAAAAGTACACCAAAACAACGTTTGTGAAAAATAGGCTACGGTTATGGTTTGAAGCATTTTTTCAACTGATAACTGTTACATTATCTACAAGAGTTGCATCGAATGAATATTGTTGGCTAACAACCAGTACCTACGACTAAAAATGTCTTATTCGTATCATTAAATAGGCAAAATTTCAATAAAACTCCAGAATTAATAATAGCTCCTGGACAACCTAGCCGTAATAAACACTTTCACATGTTCCAGCTGCTGGTTCATAAAAACAATGATTTTTAAATTGACCACTAAAAGGTTGATCGTACCATGTTGGAGGACAAGGAGCATACGGATTAAAATACCAAAGGGCAAATTTCGCTGGATGTTCTCTCCAATAATCCAAATTCAGTTTTGCTAATCTTTTTTCATGAGATCTCGCTCTTTGATAAAATACATTCCCTTTTTGAACAGCTTCAAAAGAGTAATTTCCTCCCTGTATTTGAAAAATGACATCTTCAATTGTTCTTACATCTTTAAAGTCTAAACAATCTGCTACAGTACGATTAACAACTACATTGCCAACATATAACATCCCTTGGTTTCCTTCACCCTCGGCTTCTGCTCTCATCATCCTTGCCATTAAATTAATGTCTGATTCTCGGTATTTAACTCTTGGCATTTTTCCACCCCAAAAATATAGTATGAAAAAAACCCTATATTGATGTCATTGTTTATAAAATAAGAATGCTTAGTTTTTACAGGAACGAATGCCGAGCTAACAAAAAGTAACATCAACAAAATGTAAGAGAAAGAACTTGCCCCCCTAATACTGCAGACTTTGATATCGGCATTGACTTAAATCTGTCGAACATGCCTGATGTTTCATCGAGGTTAATTCATAAAGAGGTATAAGCTGAGCCAGAAGCAATTGTCATCAATAAGATTCCAGGAAGTACATAATTAATGTACTCTCCTTGGGAAACGCCTTGAATCTGAATAGCTCCACCAAATATACAAAGCATTCCTAATAGCATCATAACAGGCATTGCAATAACTGTTATGAGCGTATCAATACTTCGTAAATTATGTCTCATTATTCGACTAGAAAGTGCGAATGTATCTTCTATATAGTGTTTCATGTTATTTTTCTTTAAAATGCCTATTTTTTTATGTGTTGCTAAAAATTAGAAGATATTTCTTGACACCTTTCTTTGATTCAATTATTATTAAAACCAATAAAACTGGTTGGAATTATATGAATTAAAATTCTTTTGAAGCATATAATAGTCGAGCTAACAAAATTAAGGGGATTTTTGTCTGAATATTTAAAAATAAAAAGGGGATTTGCTTTATGAAGAATAAGAAATTGGTTGGAATATTAGCAGCTGCTTTAACATCCATTTCGATATTAGTAGGTTGCGGAATAAGTGATGAGACTGGTACAGAATCAAAGGGGAATAACTCAGATGCAACCAAAATAAAAGTCGCATACGATCAAGCGAGTAAACCGATGTCTTGGATGGACGAAAATGGGAATGCAACTGGATACGATGTAGAAGCGATGAAATTGGTAGATGAATTATTGCCGGAATATGAATTTGAATATATAGGAACTTCTAGTGATGATTTATTAATTGGTGTACAACAAGGTAAATATCAAGTTGGTGTTAAGAATGCTTTCTGGACACAAGAAAGAACAGAGAAGTTTCTTTTTTCCAAAGAGTTTCTAGGATTAAGTAGTGCAGGGCTTGTATTAAAGAAGGAAAATGAACAAATCAAATCATTGGAAGATTTTGCCTCAGCTGGATTATCGTTAGCGCCAATTGCTGCTAACAATGCACAGTATACAATTATTGATGAATATAATAAGGAAAATCCTGATAATAAAGTGAAGCTAAAAGCTGGCGATGCATTTACAGTAGATGTTGTTCAATGGGTTAATGAGGGGCGTGTCGATGGGGGCGTCATGATTGAAGGTGCTTTTAATAAACAAGTACAAGAAAAGGAAGGTCCATATTATAAATTGAAAGATGAAGTTGTCTACAACGAATTTGCCGTCATTAAAACATGGCCATTATTTAATAAAGAACAACAAAAACTAGCAGATGCATATGATAAGGCAATTAAGCAGTTAAAAGAAGAAAAGAAAACAAATGAATTGAGTAAAGAGTTTTATAATAAAGATTTATTTGAGATTTTGGATCAAGTAAATAGATAAAACATGAATTCAAAGTGGAATTGGTTCATTTCTAGTTAGGGTGTTGGGAGGATGAACCTCCCTAATACCCATCTGAATAAAAAGAGATACATTTTTTAATGACTACGTATGAATGTGATGGTGAGGGTGGGCGTGGAAAAATATTTTGACATAACTTATTTATGGGAGTCTTTTCCGTTGTTGCTCCCTTATATACAAATAACTTTAATTGTAACTATTTTATCTGTTTTATTTGGATCATTGTTTGGCTTACTATTAGCCATAATGAAGCTTGGAAAAAGTAAATTCGCAAGATTATTTGCGAATGTTTATACAACGATTATGAGATGTACACCATCAATTGTCCTCTTATTTCTTGTATACTATGGAATTCCTGCTATTGGTTCGAACTTTGGTTTCAACTTAAATGATATAGATAAAATCATATTTATAGTAATAACTTTCTCGTTACAATTTGCTGCAATCATGTCAGAGGTAATCCGAAGTGCATACCAATCGATTGACAAGGGGCAATATGAAGCTGGGGTTAGTGTAGGTTTAACTAATTTTCAAGTTTTTAGAAGAATCATAGTACCACAGGCTTTCGTCGTAGCATTACCTAACTTTGGTAACGGTCTAATAGAATTAATTAAGGAAGGATCATTAGCTTATACGATAGGTTTGATTGATGTAATGGGGAAAGCGCAGCTTATTATTGATGGACGCTTTAATGCTCATGCGTTAGAAACATATTTAGCACTTTCAGTTATTTATTGGGTTCTTTCGATCATTATTGAGCAAACATTCCTGAAGTTAGAGAAAGTCTTTAGCAAAGGAAAACAAGTAATAAAAACCACATAGGGGGATAGAAGCATGTCTCAAGGTTTAGATTTTGAGTTTTTAATAGATACGTTTTTCTTAGCTCTAACAGGAGTACCAACTGCATTAATCATTACGATCGTTTCATTGCTTATTTCCCTACCTTTAGGTTTTTTACTTGCTTTAACGAGACTCAATCGGATACCTGTTGTGCAACATTTAGCACGAGTATACGTTTCATTTGTAAGAGGTACGCCAGTTATCGTCCAAATTTTTATTATTTATAGCAGTATGCCATTATTATTGACTGTTATTTTAAAGAAGTTTGAAATCGGAATAGATGTTTATTCTATTAACCCAATCTGGTACGCCTTTATTATATTTTCATTAAATACAACGGCTATTTTGATTGAGGTGTTTCGTTCAGCGCTGAGTACAGTTGATAAGGGGCAAATGGAGGCTGCTTATTCTGTAGGATTAACGAATGTGCAAGCTTTTCGGAGAATTATTATTCCACAAACGCTAGTTGTTGCATTACCGAATATTTGTACAGCAACAGTTAACTTAATTAAAGCAACTTCTTTAGGCTACGCTATGTCACTGCAAGAAATTACGCTAAAAGCACAGATGGCAGCTAATGTAGGATACAACTATGTAGAAGCTTATATAGATATCTTTTTAATCTATCTTATTCTATGCAGTACTGTAGAGTATTTATTTAAACTATATGAAAAACGATTAAGCAAATATAAAGTCGCTAGTGTCTAATATTGGATAGAAGGGGTAGATTTCGTGTTAGCTATTACAGACATTCATAAATCATTTGGTCATGCAGAAGTTTTAAAGGGTGTAGATTTACAAATTGATAAAGGTGATGTAGTGGTCATTTTAGGACCGAGTGGATCAGGGAAAACAACATTGCTTAGATGCATTAATTTTTTAGAAAAAGCAGATCAGGGCCGTGCTGTCTTTGATGATATTACAGTAGATTTGAATAAGGCGTCGAAGAAGGAGATTCATCAAATAAGACAAAAAACAGCTTTCGTTTTTCAAAATTATAACCTATTTAATAATAAAACCGTCTTAGAAAATGTAACAGAAGGTTTAATTATTGGAAGGAAAATTCCTAAGGCAAAGGCCATTGAAATAGGAAAGAAAGCGTTAGACAAAGTCGGACTATCAGAAAAGTACAATGAGTACCCTAGCGCATTATCAGGTGGACAGCAGCAAAGGGTTGGGATAGCTAGAGCTGTTGCACTGAATCCTGATATTATCTTGTTTGATGAACCTACATCAGCACTAGATCCTGAATTAGTTGGTGAGGTACTTCAAGTGATGAGAAGTATCGCTAATGAAGGTACTACAATGTTAGTAGTTACGCATGAAATGTCATTTGCTAAAGACGTGGCTAATCGAGTTATATTTATGGACGGTGGTGTAGTAGTAGAAGAAGGCACACCGAAAGAGATTTTTGTCACACCGAAAGAAGAAAGAACAAAGAAATTCTTAAAGCGTGTCTTACCAAATGATTACACGTTCTCTATATAGATAGAAAGAAAGCAACCTGCTATTAAAACAGAGGTTGCTTTTTTATCGTTATAGACGATCAAGCTTTTGTAGTTCCTTATCTATATCTTCAAATATAGCTTTCATTTCATTAATTGTTTAAGAATGATTTTGAAGACACTTTTCATGATTTAACACTCCTGATGATTTATTTGAAAGAAAGAATAATAGAATTTATTTACTTTTTTTATTTAAATATGAAACCTATATTCTTACTGGGTCGTATATAGGTATTAAGTAATGTAACAAATTATTTAGGGGGATTATAACATGAATAATCATGAAATTGACTACAAATTGTATGGTGACGATATGCAGTTTGTAGAGATTGAATTAGATCCAAATGAAACGGTTGTCGCTGAAGCAGGTGGGCTAATGATGATGGAAGATGGCATCGAGATGGAAACGATTTTTGGAGACGGTTCGAATTCTCAAAGTAGTGGTCTTATGGGCAAACTCTTCTCAGCTGGTAAACGTATCGTTACTGGTGAGAGCTTGTTCATGACTACATTCACTAATGTAGGTTCCGGTAAGAAACATGTATCCTTTGCTTCACCTTATCCAGGAAAAATCATTCCAATGGATTTAAGTGTACATGGTGGAAAAATTATATGTCAAAAGGATTCTTTTCTAGCAGCTGCTAAGGGAGTAAATGTTGGGATTGCTTTTCAAAAGAAAATTGGCGCAGGCTTCTTCGGTGGAGAAGGTTTTATTATGCAAAAACTAGAAGGGGACGGACTAGCCTTCATACATGCTGGTGGAACAATTGTAGAGAAGAAACTGGCTCCAGGTGAAGTGCTTCGAGTGGATACTGGATGTTTGGTAGCGATGACGCAAGAAGTTGACTATGATATTCAAATGGTAGGCGGTATTAAAACGGCATTGTTTGGTGGAGAAGGCTTATTCTTCGCCACATTAAGAGGACCTGGTTCTGTTTGGATTCAATCACTTCCATTTAGCCGTCTAGCAAGTCGTGTGTTCGCAGCAGCTCCTGTTTCTGGAAGTTCAAAAGATGAAGGTAGTATCGCTGGACGTGTGTTTGATATATTCAATGGCGATTGATGAAGACCAATAAGAGGGTGACTCAAAATAGTCGTTAAAAGCGACTTTTTATGAGTCACTTTGCTACTGTAAAAAAGCGAGAATATAAGGTTAATTGTTGTAGTTATGTAAATATAAAGTAAAAATAAAGTTTAGAAGTACTATGAATAATCAATACATAATAAAAGATGGAATATCAGGATTAAATGCAATACATATGAAGTTTAAACAATTTAGTACAAACAAAAGTGATAGAAACAGAGAGGGAGCTGTCCATGAAAAAAATGAAGAAAGCTTTACTTGCAGGAGGTTTAAGTTCTCTATTAGTTGCATCAACAGTACTACCAGTAAGTGCAATTGAAAATGGAAGTAAGGCGACAACGAAGACTAGTATTCAACCTACCATTCAGAGTGGAGGTAAAACTCTTCAACAGCAATTGAAGGAAAAGGTTCCAATGAGCGAGACAACGTTCATCATAAAATATAATAAACCTATTACGAATTCCGAACATCGTGCCCTAGGTGGAACAGTCGTGCGTGAATTTGAAGAGTTAAACTATGCTGAAATTAAAGTAAATAGTAAAAAAGATTTAGTAAAAGTAATGAAGAAATACCAAAAGCTTTCAAAAGTAAGTAATGTGAGCCCGAGTATCTTATACAGCCATACGGCAATTGATCCGAAAGCAAATCTACAATATCAGCATAATATGTTACAAATTGATAAAGCTCAAAAATTAGCAGGAAAGAATAAAGTAACAGTAGCTGTTGTTGATTCTGGAACAGATCCGAAGCATCCAGATTTAAAAAATAGCTTGCTACCTGGTTATAATGCAGCAAACCCAGCGAAACAGCCTGTTCCTGGAGATCATGGTACTCACGTTTCGGGAATTATTTCAGCTGCCAAGAACAACGGAATAGGTGGATATGGAGTCAATCCTTATGTGAAAATTCTACCAATCGATGTGTTTGACGGGCAGGATGGAGCAGCGGATGCTAGTATTGCAGAAGGTATTCTTTATGCGGTAGACNNTATTAACTTGAGTTTAGGTGGTCCAGTAGGTATGCCTTTAGTTGAAGAAGCTATTCAATACGCTATGCTGAAAGGTGTTACGATTGTTGCTGCGGCAGGAAATGAAAGTACTGATAATGCTACCTTCCCTGCATCATACGAAGGTGTAATTAGTGTAGGAAGTATTAATAAATATAAAGAGTTATCTTATTATTCCAATTATGGACCTTCTGTGGATGTAGTAGCTCCAGGAGAAGATGTGTATAGTACTGTATATGATGCGGAAAAGAAATCATCTTTCACACATTTCAGTGGAACATCGATGGCTTCTCCAGTAACAGCAGGAGTAGCTGCATTGCTATTAACAAAATATCCGAAACTTACGCCTATTCAAGTGGAGTATATTTTGGAAAAAACAGCAAATGATTTAGGCGAACGAGGCTTTGATACGAAGTTTGCAAATGGATTAATTGATCCTGTGAAGGCTTTACAATTCGATATGAAGAAGCTTCCTTCTACTATTAAAGAAAATGTAACTGTTAAGGATATCTTTCAGAACGCTAAAACAGTAAACATTCAAAATGAACTAACCCAATCAGGAACGATTACGAAATATAATGAACAAAAATGGATCAAGTTTAATGTTAAAAAAGGCGAGCATATTCAAACGATATTAGAAGGTTCTAAACAATATGATTATAAAATTATGGGGCTTTTCGTTAATAGCGATGCAAGTGTTGTAGAACCATTTGAGGTGAATCAAACAGAAGAAGGTACATCAGAAGCAGAACTGGTACAAGCTCCTTTTGATGGTACAGTCGCAATTGGAGTTAAAGATGTAAATAATAACTTCGATGATAGTGGTAAAAAAGCTTCTTCTTATAAGTTGACTGTTCAAAAAGCTACAGAGCTTCCAAAAGATGAATCAACAATTGAGAAGATGATTAATGTTGAAAAAATACCTTACACTACTACACAACCGTTAACCCTTGCTGGAACAGGAAAGGATTATGATTATTTCAGCTTTAAACTTGATAAAGATCAATTAGTGCAGATGGATATGAGTGCAATTCATGGATTGAATACTCAATTAGATGTATATAATATTACTAATCTATTGCCTGAAGAAGAAGTAGCTGAGAAGACTCCTGCTAACGAACCTGCTAAGAATACTTTAAGTGAAGAAGAGAAGCAGCAAATGCTTCGCGCTTATTTAGAAGGCGAAGAGGGGATGCCTGGAGATTTCAGTGCGAATAATGGTAAGGCTGGACAACCAGAAACTTTATCTTTCATTGCAGAAGCTAACCAAGAATATGTGGTGAAAATTTCTGGAGATGCTCAAAGCTTCAGTATGCTAGAAGTACTGTTAAGTATGTTACTAGGTTTAGAGATGCAGTTTGAAGCCAATAATCCATCTTCATTAGTACCATATAGTTTAAATATTGAAAGCAAGGATGTTATTAAAGATGAAGATGGTCTGGATATGATGACCGAACCTGAGGGAAATGGCTTACTTAATGGATTATCAATGTCTTCTAAAATCGCAAGTACAAATATAAAATCAGCTGCAGATCCTGTAATTGATGAAGCAACAGATACTTTCCAAAATATTATCGATCATGCACGTCCTTATGAAATAGGAAATAATGTGAATGGATATATCCAAAGTGATACGGATGAAGATTATTTCCTACTTGAACCAACAGAATCTGCTATTTACGAATTCGGTATAACAAATAAATTAAATCAAATTCCTTCTGTCGAAGTTACAGAATTAGTAGAAATAGAGGGTCCAGAAGGAGAACCAATCGTATTTACTAAACCAGTTACTTCTAATGCATTAATAGAAGGTTTTGATGTTAAAATGAATACTCGTTTAGTTACAGGGTTGCAGAAAGGTAAGAGATATTTAATCAAACTTGCAGGTAATTCTATGGCATCTTCTAGTGCTGTATCATTTGAACCATATCATATCCGATCTAAGAAGATTGCTAATAATCCAGAGGATCAATTTGAACCAAGTAACTATGAGAACATAAAGGACCTACCTGGACAATCATTCAAAGGGAACTTTGCAATGGCAAATGATACGGATGTATTCTACTATAAAGCGAAAGAAACTGGTATTGCGGCAGTGTCAGCTGAAACAGCTCAAATAACTAGTGCAATGAAGAATATGTATCCGAAGGAATTGCTTACAAGTTATCAAAGTTTCATACATGTAGTAGAAGATCGAAATAAAAACCGTAAGTTTGAACCAGGTATAGATCAGTTTATTTTACCAGTTCAGCACGGGCTTCCTAATTATACATCTGGCTCATTCAAAATGTATAAAGGAAGAAACTATATTATCGAAATTGTAGGTACGGTCCAAGGTGAACAGATAACTTCGGTAGTACCTTATACATTCCAATTTAGTACTTTAAACAAGAAGGATGAATCGACGGCTGTAAAACCGATTGCTATGAAGAAATCTAAGGATGGATCATATAATGCAAAGGGATATTTGAATCCTAATATAACAGGCGGAGATATTGACTACTACAATGTTGAATTTACAAAGAATGTTACAGGTAAAATCCAACTATTGGGTGGAAAAGAGTTAGATGGTGTAATCAGTATCTATCAAAATAATAAGCTTGTGAAAAAATCAGATTTATATTTACAAGGTGATACGGAAGAAATGATGTTAAATTTGAAAAAAGGTAAATATCAAATTCGAGTAGAAGATACTAAAGGTCAGTCAAGTATTGCACCTTATACACTTAAAGTAAATATGAAGTAATATGAATTAGAAGAGGCTTCTCCAAAATAGTTTATCACTATTTTTGGGGAAGCCTCTTAAATAGCATTAAAAGAATCTTTACTAAAGTTGTTTTTTTATAATTTCTTCCTTTGTTTGAGCATCTATCGCAACTAGCTCGCCTTCTAACATTGGGAAAATCGGTTCATAGTCTAATACGTAATATTCCTTTTTGTTTTCATCATAGAATTGATTCCATTTAGCTTCAATATCTAGTTTTTTTATTAAGAGTTCTTTCGCTTCCGTTTCTGAAATGGTAGGTGCTGTTTCAAGTTCATCGAGTGTATCTAGTTCTATATCACAACTTGAAAAGTGATCAACGAAACCAGTTGTTCGGTTAACAGAAATGGCGAAAACATTATATTCTACTAGTATATTTTCATAAACAAGTCGGTATCTGAAACGACAAAGATTATCTTCTTGTTCATCTTCTCCTTTGCTTGTAACCAACTTAAAATATTGATTGGCGTTTGGGTAGACTGTAAACAGTAGTTGTTCAGCTATGTTTTGACATTCATCATAGGTTAAATTTAATTCTCCAATTTGATCAATGAATGAATAGGCACTTTTGATTTCCTTTGTTTGTGGATGTAACATTAGTTTTAATGTGCCATTGTTCTGATCCTCAAAGAAACTATTAATAGATAAATCTTTTTTAGGTGGTAATGAAGTTTTTTTATGTCGCCAAACTTCTCCTATGTATGTGTCCATATCTGCTTCACGTATTTTCGTATATTCTTCCTTGTTTAAGTTAATAAACTCGCTGATTGTTTTCGGTTCAATTATATGAGGTTTTGAAATGTTAACTAGTCGGTCAGCGATATCTTTATCTATTTCTTGTTTTTCTATTATTCCCTTAGTTGGGTTATAGCAAATGGTCCAATTAGGTTCGTAGACAAGACGAAGGCGATTATCACCGTTCTTGTAGAAATCTCTAAAAAGCGTTTTAATAGACAGTTCCATTTTCAAGCCTTCTATATACTTCTCTTTCACAAAAGTTAAATCTAAAGCCTGGTTAGGCAATCGAATATCATTTGCAATTCCATAATAGCGAAAGCTTGTGATGTTGCCGCCTTTGTCAATGGTGATGTAAAAGCCCGTAAAAGGAAGTGGTAGTTGATTGTGAAATTGAGTATATGTAAGTCGATAGTTTCCACGTTTCAGAGACTCCCAGTTCTCCAAAGCAAACTTGTCTAAGTCCTCTGAAGGTATATGAGAGTGTGCATATTGTAAAGCCATAGTCTTTAATTCTACTTCACTCAACGATGAGTGGTTTTCAGATCTAATAGAGGTAGAATATTTATGAAGTTGCCCTTCTTTCATCTCTAAAGTGATATAGCGCTCCTCTTCTTCTGGATGTTTCCATACAAAGAATCCTCGATCTTCTCTAATTTCTTCAATTGTTAATACAAAGTTAGAGGGAACATTACCTATTTCAATTGCGTTCTTTCTTAATTCATTCAGTTTCAAAAGCTATACATCCTTTCTTTTGATTAAATTCTCATATAATTATTGTGAATTTTTTATTTTGTGAATTTCGAAAAGTTATATAATTATAATATGTGCAGCCATAAAAATATAAAGCGATTATAAAAATCAAGTTAGGGTTAATTTAACATTTTATAATAAAGGTGGAAAGAGGCGATGGCTTATGCAGAAACAAGAATCCATTTTAATTGTAGAAGATGATTACGATATTGCTCGAATAATGAGTGATCATTTACGTAAGGAAGGGTATCAAACCACGTGGGCTTCTACAGGTAGAGAAGGGTTTGAAGATTTCAAAGAAGGAGACTATACATTAGTACTGGTAGATTTAATGTTACCAGAAATGGATGGTTTTACGCTTTGTGAGAAAATCCGACTAGAAAGTGAAGTACCGCTCTTGATTGTTAGTGCGAAGTTAGAAGAGGAAAGTAAGGTACGCGGACTGGGATTAGGAGCAGATGATTATTTAACAAAACCATTTGGACTCGAAGAATTAAGTGCGCGCATCCGTTCACATTTAAGGCGTTACCGCCGATATATGAATCAGGATGAGGAAGAAATTCAACGTTTCATGCATGGTTTAGCCATTGACTATGTGAAGAAAATGGTTTTTTTACAAGATGTTCAGCTTATGTTGACTTCAAAAGAAATAGATTTATTGTTTTTGTTAGCTAGAAACCCTTGTAAAACATTTACAAAGGCGGAATTATACGAACATATTTGGCAGCAAGAAGAATCAGAAGGAAATAATACGGTAACAGTTCATATTAAGAGTTTACGAGATAAGCTTCAAGATCGTACTAGAGCTACTAAATTTATTCAGACAGTATGGGGAGAGGGTTATCGCTTTATTGGAGATCCACTTATATGAAGATTAAATATTGGTTAATGCTTAGTTTCTTTCTAGTTATGATTTTACCTGTGGTAGGTATTTATTTTCTGTATATGAGTTTATCGAACTTAGATCAAAAACGCGAAATTGCTGAATATATTGAAGTATCAGCTAAAATCGAGGAATTGGAAGAAATCTTATCACAGCCAAGATGGTATTCATATCAATCACCAAAGCAGTATGAAGAAATTCAAAAACTTGTCGATGGTTCAACAATGATTAATCTATATCGCTATGATGGAATGCAACTGTATTCAACATTAAGTAAAAGTTCTTTTTCGGGATGGAGCGATATTGAACTTGTATTTAAAGACTTAAATGAGATACAGAAACAACCTCGTACCTATTCGGTTAAACGAACGGTATTTTCAGAACAGGTGTTAGTAGGTATTTATGAAATTTCGATAATGCGAGATACATGGGAAGATGGATTAACCAATCGTTCTGCCATCGTATTAGTACTTGGAAGTTTGTTCTTTCTACAAATCTATGGAGCAGCAGTATTTCTATTAAACAGAAAGTTAAATAGGCCTCTTGAACAATTAATGAAGCATATGACAGCTTTGGCAAGAGGAGAAGAAATACAGTCAAAGCTTGTTCATTCCAAAGATGAAGTAGGAGAATTAATTCATCACTTTTTAGATATGAAAGCACAAATTGAACAAACGAGTGCACAATTACATAAGGTACAACAAAATAAAGAATTTATAGTAGCATCACTTTCACATGATTTAAAAACACCATTAACAGTGGTTAGGGCTTATACTGAAGCATTGTTAGATGATAGACAATTGACGGAAATAGAGAAAACGGAGTATAAAGCTATTTTATTTGAAAAGCTATCCTATATGAAGCAACTGCTTGATGATTTAAGTACATATACAGCTCTTCAATCTTCACAAATGAAAATGAAGCTTGTGGAGATAGATGGTGATGAATTCTTTGATATGTTGTTAATTGGTTATGAGGAATATTGTGCAAAGAAAGATATTACTTTGACCATTAGCAATGAAGTAGAAGGAACATATAAGGTAGATACAAAGCAAATGGGAAGAGTTGTTGATAATCTAGTAGGAAATGCCATTCGACATACACCTCCAGATGGAGAGCTATGGATTGCTGTCATTCACTCTCAACAACAATTACCTGATTGGATTTTTCCAGCAGTGAAACCAGAGCTTGAAGATTGGAGAAGCTATGGAACGATCGTAATTGTTCAAAATGAAGGGAAAGCTGTTCCGCGTCACATGAAGGAACATTTATTTAAACCGTTTGTGCAAGCTGAGGAAGCGAGAGGAGCAGGAGGCAGTGCAGGACTTGGCCTTAGTATTGCGAAAGAACTGATGGAGAAACAAGGTGGGAAAATTCAACTTTGGTCAATTGAAGGTTACGGTACGCTTGTAGCTTGTTGGATCAAAGAAAGGATACATTGATGAAAATAAAAAAGAGATGGGTGGCATTAATAATCTCCATGTCAGTTATGGGAGGATGCTCGCAGCAAATGAAAGATTCGGCTGGAGAGGTTGTTGCTAACGCAATTGAAGCCGAAAGGGAAGTAAATTCTTATTATGCAGAAGCAACAATGAAGACATTTGAAAAAGAACAATTAGTAGAAGACGCGAAACTTATCGAATACATGGGTGACAATGGGAAAATGAAAATGATCACCGAAAATAAAAAGGGAAAAGAACGAGTTACTGTATTAAATGATGGAAAGCAAATGTTAATGTATGATGAAGGAAATAAGCAAGCATTTAGTATGAACATTTCAAGTCCAGTTGATATGCTATCAAATTCTCCGAAAGAATCAGTAAATGTAATGCTGGAATCGATGAAAGATACTCATAAGCAACAAGTAATTGGTGAAGAGAAAATCAATGGTTTTAATACTACTCACATTAAGCTGAAACCGAATAGGAAAGATGACATCATAGGTGAGACGGATCTGTGGATCGATCAAAAAACTTGGTTCATTATTAAATCGAAATATTATACTGCCGATACAAAGATGATTATAGAGTATAAGAAAGTTGATTTTTCTCCGAAATTTGCAGATGATACATTCAAACTGGATATACCTAAGTCTGTGAAAATCACACCTACGGAAGATATGAATAATGAAAGAGCAGGAACGATTGAAGATGCTGAAGCGGCTATAGGGCAACCATTCCTCTTAATCAATGAAAATGATGCAACTGTTGAAAAAATTATGCTAGCTGATTTAAATGGAGAAATTGATCGGACCGAAGTAAATGTTTCGTATAAGAATGAGAACGGTCCGCTGTTTAATTTGGCCGTTTTTAAAACTCCTGAAGACGATGAACTAAAGGTTAAAGGTAATTATAAAATACGTGGTCAAAATGCGGAATACTACGAATCAATCAGAAATATACTTTGGGATGAAAACGGTGTTCGTTATACTATATATATTCAGAATCCACATTTACCATTCGAAGATGTTGTAAAGATGATGGAGAAGATGAAGCTTAGTTCAGATAAATAATGATGGAAAAGTCGTCTTAAAGGTGATTATAAATCACTTTTAAGACGACTTTTTACGCTCTTTAGCCCTTCGGCATAGGTTAAGAGAAATTTGTTATGCTTGCTGAATATGATGAAAATGCCTATAATTGGCGCTTTTGAAAGAGAGGAAATGTATGTGTTTTCCTAATAAATGGGAACGGTGGCTTTCACGTAAATGTAAAATTTAAAGAACCATTACCTTATTGGATACCCTCTATATTTTTCTTATAGTGAAATAACTTGAGGTCCATTAGATTGTTCATCATTCATAATCGTGACTTTTTTTGGTTCAATTACAATTACAACATAATTGGGATCGTTTGGTCCGCTAAAGTAAGTGGACAATGTGTCATTCCATAAACGACTTTTCAACTCCTCATCAGTTGAAAGAACCCCAACTCCTTCTATTTCTGCATAGGTGTCTCCGTATCCTTCTCCCTCATATCCAAGAATTATGTGAACGTGAGGGTTTGTTACCATATCTTCGATTTTATACATGTTCTTATTTGTTGGAGTGTAAATGGTAATACCTTCATTGAAGAAAGTCATATATCTCCCGTTTGGTTTACCTTTACTTATAGTGGATAACACACCTACTCTAGATTCTTCTATTATACTTTGAAGCTTGGTTAATACTTGCTCTTTCCTCATTGGATCATCAACCCCTTCCTTCTTTTGTTTATATGTATTTCCTCTTTCAAATCGTGATTAAACATAAATGAGTAAGCAGAATGAAAAAGAGACATATGTACTAGGATGGCCTTACATATCGAATGAATAACGTCGAAAAATATTTTGGTAATCTTAAATAAATAAAGATTGCAAGTTTATTACAATACTCTTACAATTACTTAGGTACTCGAAATAAATGTGGAAGGGAAGTGATATTTTTTATGCCGAAAAATTTATGGTTAATTGTAATAGGTATGGTTATAAATGTTACAGGTTCGTCTTTTTTATGGCCTTTAAATACAATATATTTACACGAGCATTTAGGAAAATCATTGTCTGTGGCAGGATTGGTACTTATGGCTAATGCTGGTGCTACTGTTTTGGGAAATTTATTAGGTGGCGTCCTTTTTGATAAAATAGGTGGTTATCGCTCGATTTTAGTAGGAGCTATAACAACTTTAGCAGCTTTAATTGGTTTAACATTTAATCATACTTGGCCTCTTTATGTGTGGTGGTTAGTGATTATAGGTTTTGGTTCAGGTTTAATCTTTCCAGCTATGTATGCTATGGCTGGAACAGTATGGAAAGAAGGAGGAAGAAGAGCCTTTAATGCGGTCTACGTTGCACAAAATCTTGGTGTAGCTGTTGGTTCAGCATTAGGGGGTTTGATTGCTTCTTTTTCGTTTGATTATATATTTATTGCGAATACGATCATGTATATCGTTTTCTTCTTATTAGTTGTGTTTACTTATAGAAATATTGAAAGCATAGATGTTGTAACTACTAGTGTAATAGAAGAACAAAAAGCGATGAAGAACGATCGAAAGTTATATGCTTTATTAGCAGTATGTGCTGGCTACTTATTATGTTGGATTGGCTACTCTCAATGGACTTCTACCATTTCAGCATATACGCAAGAAATTGGCGTGTCTTTAAGGCAGTATAGTTTATTATGGACTATTAATGGTGCACTTATTGTATTAGGGCAACCATTTGTGAACAAAATCGTATATGCGTTTATGAAGAAAGTGAAAGCTCAATTGATTGTTGGTATGTTTATTCTAATGGCATCATTTGCTGTTGCTGCATTTGCGACTAACTTTGCCGGATTTCTTACAGCTATGATTGTTTTAACAGTTGGTGAAATGTTAGTTTGGCCAGCGGTTCCGACAATTGCTAGCGAGCTTTCTCCGAAAGGGAAAGAAGGATTTTATCAAGGAATTGTCAACAGTACAGCTACTGCTGGAAGAATGGTAGGTCCATTATTAGGTGGCGTATTAGTAGACTTCTACGGTATGCAAATGATGTTCATTGTATTAATGGGATTATTTGTATTGGCAATGGGAACTACATTGCTTTATGACAAAATTTTAAATGCTAAAGCTTCAGAAAAATATTCAGTTGCAAAGTAAGTGTGTGAATATTTTAGTTAATATTGAGAGATACTAATGCTGACTTGATTTTTTCTCTAAAATTTACTAAAATAACAGGTATCAATACTGAAAATATAATACTTAAGCTATGATGAGGAGTACTAACATTTAGGACTGACTTAGAGAGCTGACGGTTGGTGAAAGTCAGTGGAGGGAATAATGCGAACTCGCCTTTGAGCTGCAAGCATGAACTAAAGTAGTGTTTGACGTGTGATCACGTTACAGATTGTTTAAGCGGGGCGTATTATGTTAAACGTCAACTAAGGTGGTACCGCGGGAAGAATATATCATTTATAATCCTCTCGTCCTTTTTATGGATGAGGGGTTTTTTGTATTAAAAGAAATATTTGTATCGCAAAATCTGTTTATTCTAAATAACAGATGCAGAATGATTAGTGATGTTTTTTCATACTTAGTACAGGTTTTACTTTATATATTTAGGAGGAAATATTATGAGTTTCAATCATCAAGAAATTGAGAAGAAATGGCAACAATCTTGGGAAAACAATAAGACCTTTAAAACAAAAGAAGAAGAAGGAAAGCGTAAATTCTACGCATTAGATATGTTTCCTTATCCGTCAGGAGCGGGCTTGCATGTAGGTCACCCTGAAGGTTATACGGCTACAGATATTTTATCTCGTATGAAGCGCATGCAAGGCTATAATGTTCTCCACCCAATGGGATGGGATGCGTTTGGTTTACCAGCAGAGCAATACGCTTTAGATACTGGTAATGACCCTGCTGAGTTTACTGAGAAGAATATTAATACATTCCGCCGTCAAATTAAATCTCTTGGATTCTCTTATGACTGGGATCGTGAAATTAATACGACGGATCCTAATTATTATAAATGGACACAATGGATTTTCACTAAGTTATATGAAAAAGGTTTAGCCTATGTTGATGAAGTAGCAGTTAACTGGTGTCCTGCTCTTGGAACGGTACTTGCTAATGAAGAAGTAATTGATGGATTAAGTGAGCGTGGTGGTCATCCAGTTGAACGTCGTCCTATGAGACAATGGGTGCTGAAAATTACAGCATATGCAGATCGTTTAATTGAAGATTTAGAAGAGCTTGATTGGCCAGAAAGCATTAAAGAAATGCAACGTAACTGGATTGGTCGTTCAGAGGGTGCTGAAGTTCGCTTTGCAATTGATGGTACAGATAAATCATTTGAAGTGTTTACAACTCGCCCTGATACATTATTTGGAGCAACATATGCAGTATTAGCTCCTGAGCATGCATTAGTTCAAGAAATTACAACTCCTGAGCAAAAGGAGGCTGTTGAGGCTTATATTCAACAAGTAAACAGCAAAACAGACTTAGAAAGAACGGATTTAGCGAAAGAAAAAACGGGTGTATTTACTGGTGCTTATGCAATTAACCCAGCTAGCAATGAAAAAATGCCAATTTGGATTGCGGATTATGTTCTCGTCAGCTACGGATCAGGTGCTATTATGGCGGTTCCTGCGCATGATGAGCGTGACTATGAGTTCGCTAAAGTATTTGATCTACCTATTAAAGAAGTTGTTGCAGGTGGAGATATTACGAAAGAAGCATATGCAGGTGACGGTTTACACGTGAACTCTGGTTTCTTAGATGGATTGAACAAAGAGGATGCAATTGCGAAGATGATTGCTTGGTTAGAAGAAAAAGAAATCGGAACGAAGAAAGTAACGTATCGTCTTCGTGACTGGTTATTTAGCCGTCAACGTTATTGGGGCGAGCCGATTCCAGTTATTCACTGGGAAGATGGAGAAAGTACAACGGTTCCAGTTGAACAATTACCATTAATGCTTCCGAAAACATCAGAAATTCGCCCTTCAGGTACAGGTGAATCACCACTTGCTAACATTGAAGAGTGGGTAAATGTTGTTGATGAGAACGGTCGTAAAGGCCGTCGTGAAACGAATACAATGCCACAGTGGGCAGGTAGCTGCTGGTACTTCCTTCGTTACATCGATCCAGATAATAATGAAGCAATAGCTGCTCCAGAAAAGATTAACGAATGGTTACCAGTTGATATGTATATTGGTGGTGCAGAACATGCCGTTCTTCACTTATTATATGCTCGTTTCTGGCATAAATTCCTTTATGATATCGGCGTAGTACCAACAAAAGAGCCGTTCCAAAAATTATTCAACCAAGGTATGATTCTTGGTGAAAATAATGAGAAAATGAGTAAATCAAAAGGTAATGTTGTAAATCCTGACGATATCGTTGCAAGTCATGGTGCAGATACATTACGTTTATATGAAATGTTCATGGGACCTCTAGATGCAGCGATTGCTTGGTCAACAAATGGTCTTGATGGATCTCGTCGTTTCTTAGATCGCATCTGGCGTTTACTTGTAGACGAAAATGGGAACATCACTACTAAACTTGCTGATAACGACGATAGCGGCAAATTAGAAAAAGTATATCACCAAACTGTGAAGAAAGTAACGGATGACTTTGAAGGTTTACGTTTCAATACAGCTATCTCACAATTAATGGTATTTATCAATGATGCATATAAAGTGGAAAGCTTACCAAAAGCATATGTAGAAGGCTTCGTGAAAATGATTGCACCAATCGTTCCTCATATTGCTGAGGAACTTTGGAGCAAGCTTGGTCATGGAGAGTCAATCGCATATGCAGCTTGGCCAGCATATGATGAAGCTAAATTAGTTGATTCAGAAGTAGAAATCGTTGTTCAAATCAACGGTAAAGTAAAAGCTAAATTAATGGTGCCTGCTGATGCAACTCGTGAAGTATTAGAAGCGATTGCAATGGAAGATGGTACAGTTAAAGAGCAAATCGATGGTAAAACAGTACGTAAAGTAATTGCAGTACCAGGTAAATTAGTGAATATTGTGGCTAACTAATAGCATGAAGGGCTGATATTAAATCAGCCCTTTTTGTATCATATTTAGCCCTAGGTATACGAGGAAGAAAAAGTTCATGTCGATGACAGATTCATTTTATAATAAAGGTAAGTATGTATCGTTACTCGGAGGGAGTGCTTTGAAAGATGAATTTTTTTCGTCCTATACAACCACCTATATTAGAAGCTGATCCATTAGATTCTACATATCGATATCGAGAATATCTACCCTCCGAGAGCCTTGCATCTTATGTCGCATGTTATTGGACAGTTGATTATTGTGGATTGAATACGAATAAATTGCATCGAATTGTTCCAGATGGTTGTGTTGATATTATTGTGGATTTACATGCTTCTTCCCCTACTAAAGGAGCCTTTATAGCGGGATTAATGACTCAGTATAAGGTGTTAAATCTTTCCGAAAAATGCTCTTCATTTGGAATACGTTTTTACTTAGATACTGTAGACTATTTTTTAAACCATTCTGTTTCAGAATTTATAGGAAATCAAGTGTTTTTAGAAGATATTTGGGGAGTGGATGGAGACTATTTCGTAAAAGAAATAATCTCAGCTACCGATATTACAGAAATGATCGTAAAGGTAGAATCGAAACTGCTGAACGTCTTACAGAAGAATACTTTAAAACGTAATTGCTTAATTCAAGCAAGTATGCATTATATGTTTGATTCAAAAGGAATTATTTCCATTCGTTCTTTATCAGAAAAGCTCTGTTACAGTGAAAGACATATAAGAAGATCATTTCAAAGTGAATTAGGAGTTAGCCCGAAAGAAATTATTAATATCATTAGGTTTCAAAATATCTTACATGAATTAAAGATAGATTCGCGTCCTTGTTTCACTGAGATTGCAATGAAATATGGGTACTATGATCAATCGCACTTTTGTAAGAACTTTAAGGGATTATATGGTGTATCTCCTTCTGGAATTGGTCTTAAGAAGTGATTATTTATGAAAAAGTTGTCCGTTTTTTACAATGAAGTTATTGGGGTTTATGTAATGATAGATGATATGAAGACGGAGAATTTATAACAGGAGTGATAACGATGGGTATTAAATTTGATATGGTTGGAATTGTTGTTAAAGATATGAAAAAGGCATTAGACTTTTATCGAGTACTTGGATTTGTAATTCCGGAAGAGATGAATAAGGAACAACATGTCGAAGTGGAACAAGGCAGTATTCGATTAGCTTTTGATACACAAGAAGTGGCAAAAGGGGTATATGGAGATTGGGAAGAGCCTTCGGGACATCGAATTGAGTTAGCATTCTTATGTGATCATTCTGAAGCACTAAATGATTTATATAAAAAAATTATTAATCATGGGTACGCTAGTCACCGTGAACCATGGGATGCTTTTTGGGGACAACGCTATGCAGTTGTGAAAGACCCTGATGGAAATCTTATAAGTCTCTTTGCTTAAGATATGGTCATAAAGAATAAAACTGATTGCTTTTAATGGGGAACAATTTCATTATCCGGTTTTGTACGGTGTCTAGCT
>NZ_JBALMO010000092.1:21046-21431 GCF_036963345.1 Bacillus sp. JJ722 | reverse complement strand
TGGTCCGATGTCTATTTAAGTATTTTATGTTCTCTAATTCACCTCAGCGATTTACTCATGCTCACAGCAACATTATTTGCTGACCTCCTGTTTATTAACGACATTGAATAATATACGCTTTGTTACTATCGTTCTATTGGCACCTATAGATGACTGATTTCCACCTCAAATTCACCTCCTAAAAGAAATCTGCATTTTTACACTTACAGATTTTTTCTTTCCTGCTTTAATTGATAAAACCGAAATATTCTGACAACTATAAACAATTGGGGTTTTACGGATTTACCGATTGTAAGCGTTATCAAAACGAGCTATCCTTTTTTACATTCCATATGCATATCTTCTTTTTTTCAGTATTATGGATTGCCCCGACTGATAATATAAA
>NZ_JBALMO010000092.1:0-21024 GCF_036963345.1 Bacillus sp. JJ722 | reverse complement strand
ATTTCTCTAAATCATTTAATAAAGTTTAAAAATGAAAATATGCGTTAAATAAATTTTAACGCCATATAAAAAGGATTATTTACCTTTAGTTTTATCTCCTCTTCTATCGCTTAATATTTCATTATCGGAAGAGATGAAATAATTAGCCAAAAGTAGATAAGACTCTTATAAGTAAGGACTGTTTAATATGTCCCTAAAATAAAGCAGATGGAGAAAAATGAGTCGTTTTTCTCCACCTGCTTTTGTCTTTGCTTTCATTTCTTCAAAAATCGTGTTCTATTGGACTTGGCGATTGCCTTTGGCCTTCGTACATTGTGCCTTCAATGGGTAATCCGAAAAGTCTTCACATTCGTAAGTTTTATAGTTTTTTTGAAGTACTGATGCTTTCTTTTTAGTTTGATACTTCTTAAAGAGTACGTTACATCCATTTGATTAAAATGCTCTCCTCTTAAAAACGCCACATTCTGTAATAATTTCTTCTGCACTTAACAAAGTAGCTTCCTGAATTGTGACATTATTCTTTCTCATAAAAGATTGTACAGCATGATAACCTACGGCGTAACCTGCTCCAGGTGATAGGCCTACTGGTGAATAGCCTTGTTCTTTAGCAATTTCATCTCCAAACATGTAACTACTAACTGCATCGAATCCTTTTAAATGAAAACCTTCCCGGATGACGTGAATTGAATATTCGAGATCTTCTTCATCGATTGACGTGACCCAAGGACCTAAATATTCTTCACCGTACAACTCTGTAGCAAATGAATCAGCAAGACCTTCAACAACTAAGTACTCACCTAATGTCACGTCTCCATGATTCCAGTCAAAATAAGAAAAACGGAGGTTGTGATGAAATTCATGAGCAATAAGCGAAGGTATTCTCGGGACATTAAAATCGTTTGGGTAAATGGTTATGGTGACGTATCCAGGTATTCCACCGAAACCACAGTAACCATTTTGATTTTTAAGCTTTTCAGGATCGGCAATATACATTCCAAACTTTAATTCTTCTGCAGCTACTTCTAAGTTGAAAGCTTTCGAAAAGTCTATACAGCTTTTTAATGCTTTTTCAGCAATGTCTACAGCTTTTATTGCTTTTAAATCATTCAATGCTTTTCTTGCTTTATCACTTTCTTTGATATCAAGATACCCTAACATTTTAGTTGCCATCATAACATCATAACCGTTTTCTTGTTTAGCTTTAAGTGGAACCTTAATAGTGCTCCACATATTCTGAAAAGGCTTCATCATCGAATATCTAAAGAAATCTTCTCTCTTTTCAAGCGGTAATGAAAGTAACGTTTCATATTGACTTATAGTATCTTCCATATAAATTTTCATTTTAATCACCTCTTGTTTCATTAATTCTGCATGAATTACATTTTTAATATTTTGGATAATCAATTGACATCCCCCGTCGTTACTAGTTATCCCTCCTGATAGTTACGATAAAGTATTACGTTGCGTTAAGGTCAAGTAGATTTTAATTAAAAACCTTTTAACCAACTTACTTAAAATATCAAAACTTACGAGAAAAAACAGATCTTCATCAAAAAAATAAATCCCTACTTTCAACACGAAGTAGGGATTTATAGTATTCTAAAAAGACTTTGAGAAGTATATATAAGTGTTGTATTTTGTATTAACTCTCAAAATTAGATGCCTTACAATTAAAAATCATAATTATGGCTTCCCGATTACAGGGAAAATAGATAATATATCTTCTAATTCTTCTATTAATCTTTCTAAAAATGATTGGTCTGATTGGAAACTAAAATTAAGAACAGCCCCAAATGTCACAGGATAACAAGTTTCTCCTTCCCATGATATTTGGCCTAACCGGTTCATTTCACATTCAAAATATATACTCCCATCCATATTTTTCAGTATTGCTCTTCCTTTTAATTTGCTATTCATTAATTTTAGTTCATTCATAAAGTCTTTTAACCCATCTGTTCTTATATCTGTATCAAAATGAACAAAATATCCCGGAATTTCAATTGTTATTTTTGAATCGACCCAATTAACATCCCAGTAATCAGAACTGTTAGGATAACTTCTTGATAATATCTCAATCTGTACTTTTTCATTTTCACCTAATAGATGAAATTTCATTTTATCACCTCGAATATCTTAAACACTTGCGCTACTTTTCTAGTATTATATAAAAGTAACCCACAAATTATATTCACTTAAATTTTTATAAAATAATTAAGCTACCCATTTTTAAAAATGGATAGCTTTTCATGTAAAATGTTTAATTATTTACTTCATATTGTAACCATTCAGAGCCATTAATTTGATTCGATGCATCAATGATTTTATTTTTAACTCGTTCCTTTTCTGAGCCTGTAAGTAATAATGGCTGGTAATTATTACGGTGTGGTACCGATGAAATAGAAAATGGAACGACATTTATTTCCTTACGATCTGTTAACTTATCACCTTTTACATAAAATGTTTGTTGAAATACAAACGTATCTTTATCAGCTGGATTCTTATTACCTCCAAACATGAAGTTTCCTAAACTATAAACGATAAACTTCCCTTTGTATTCTTCAATACCTTGCAATACGTGAGGGTGATGTCCCAAAATTAAATCTGCACCACTATCAATCGTATAATGTGCTAACGATTGTTGCGAGGCATTTGGTACATATTGTCTTTCATTTCCCCAATGGAAGTGAACAACTACTATTTGTGCCCCTTGATCTCTCAACTTCTTAATATTCGTGTCCACAATAGCACGAGTTTCTGGAGTATCGTCCCAACCCTCGTAACCAAGGACACCAATTTTCACACCTTTTACAGTCGTAATATAGTTGTTTTCATAACCGAAATACCCAATCTTATTTTGTTTGAGAGTGGCAATTGTATCATCGTAGCCCTTCTGTAAATAATCGAAAGAGTGATTATTTGCTAAATTAACAGATTCTATACCACCTAATGTCAGAATTTGTGCATAAGAAGGATCGCCTTTGAAACGGAATTTCTTCACCGCTTTTTCAGTCGAATTCGTAAGTGGTCCTTCAAGGTTTACGGTTGTTAAATCATCCTTTTGGAAGATTCCATCAAATTTTTCTACGAAATAAGGTAACCCATTTTTTGCCGCTTCATCAGGAAGTGAGCCATTGTATGCGTATGTTTCATCTCTTCCAAGTGTAAAGTCACCAGCTGCGCTAATCGTAATAGCTGTTTCTTTCTCTTCTTTAACTTCTTTTTTCTTTTTCACATCCGTTGTTTTTTCATTCTTTACAGCAGTTGCTGGTTGCGCAGTTGAATCATCTTCAGCAATTTTGTATATACCAAAAGCAACCAAACAAATTACAAACAAAAATAATGGCAAGACCCACTTCTTTAAACGTCTTTTTTCTTTATTAGACCTAAGCATTCTCTTTCTGAATCTCCTATTCATATTTTTTCACAGAAAACAATGGTATGGACTTTAGTTTTACACACATAATATCCATTCCAATAGCAATTATTATATCATTATTGTGTGCTTAATCAGTTAATTAAATATAAAAAGGACTTGAGTCATTTGTATTGCAAGTCCTCTTTATTGGTTTATTTTATTTATTCAAAGTAAAAGAAGCCTCTATCTCTTCAAATGACATGGTCATTTTTTCGAAAATTCTTCCATTACTAGTTTTTAAATCAAATGGGTTAGACTGTGGCACTTGATAAACATATACATATTTTGGTGTTTGTTTAATTACTTCAGGTAATGGGCCACCATCTTTCACCAACTTGTTCCAATCCGCTTTTTTATAAGTAGTAATCGATAGCAATACTTCATCTGTAGTTTTTCCATTTTTGAAATAGAAGGTTGTTATCAATTGAGCATATGTATCCTCTTTTGCTGCCTTATTTCCTTCTAAAGTTTGGATTGCGAAGTTGTTCTTCCATCTTTCAGGTATTTGGAATGAATAGTTTGCTACATCTTTATTTTTACTTTTTATTGTTGTAGACATGTTTAATCGAGTAACCTTATTGTTTTTTACTGTATATACGTTTTCCTTTTGATAAGATTTATTTGTAAAAGATACATGAATGTCCTGAACTTTGTCACGATTGAAATCTTTAACCTGTAAATTTGGATTTGTACCGCCTTCAAATAATTTAATATAATGTGTTTTCTTTTGTGCTTTATTTTCAATCTTCACATTTATAAAAACCACCTTTTGCTTTATTTCCTTGCAATGTAACAATCTCTGCGTTTTTATCGCCAGTTACATCCATTTCAATTTTTTTAATACTAGTAGAAGATTTTGAAGTTTGATGATCTACTCCATTGAAACTAGTAGCATGTACTGTTCCTGCAATTAATACGGATGCAATTGAAATACCTGTTACCACTTTTTTTAACATTTTAATCACCTTTCAGAATGTATTCTATTCTCTTATTTTGTAAAAAAATTAGATTTAATATATTCGTAGTATAATTACTTATATTACAAAAATATTACAAACATATTACAAAGTCAATACACTATTCGTTAAATTATGAGTTTTAAGGAAAGATTGAATAATTCGTTTCATTTAAAAAGAATACTAGTATCTTAACCATATAATTCCTATAACCCATAAGAAATTAAGTTTTAGAGACAGTATGCTGTACAAAAATAAAAGTACCTTTACTTATACGACGATATACCAGTCCAAAAAGTTTTAATGAAATGTAACGTTCCTTCTCAAACAACATTTCTCTTATTTACGGAAGTATTTGTATTACAATACTAACAAGGTGAGCCATAACTTAAATCATCAAATTCAGCACTTGTTTGGTATCGGGTTCATTAATAATCAGCCACTTAGAAGTGAATTGCGATTTTCTTATCTTCAATATATTACAAAAAATTCTGCCTTCTTAGCGCATAAAAAAGAAGCTGATCACAGCTCCTTTTTAAAATACTTCTCAATACATCTTTTATTTGTTACAACAAGTAGCTTTTCACTGTATATCCCAAATTTATTATAGAAATTAGGTTTGCCTACTTCTTCAAAGTATTTATTCCACTTAAACATTTTAAAGAATATTTCTAATTTTGGTGTGTAATTTGACTTTTCCAATCGAAACATTTGTAAAATAAACCTTTTAATTATTCGATAAGTTCGAATCGAATATTTAGTATCTAAGAAAATAATTAAATCTGCATTTTGAAAACTATTAGCTACCCAATCTTCATTATGAACTCCTTCTATAATCCATCTTCCAGTATTAATAATAGTATTAAGATACTCTTCTCTTTCTTTTTCCGTTCTGATTACATCCCCATTTTTATCCCTTTTCCAAACAACATTATCTAACTCATAGTATGGAATATTTAACTTACGAGATAATTCTTTTGCTAGAGTTGTTTTTCCGCTTCCAACTGAACCAATAATATGTATTCTGTACTGAATTTTCTGTTTCAAAGAAGCCCTCCCAAAATATAATTACTAGACTAAAACTCAAGTGATTTTCCGAATCTTACAATAACTTCTGGTGCATTTAAATCCTTCCTGTTTTCAGTGCTATTGCCCAATCTAAACGCTCATTTTTTTCACTTTGCATTATCGCTCTATCTCGATTATAAGATATATGTATTTGTTCGATAATCCAATGATCTTCTTGTTTTGAAACAATTGTATAGTTTGCAAACGGCGAACCTGATTCCATTTTATGATAGATTGGTAAGTCATCTTCATAGGCTGGTAGACCAATGCTGCCAGGATTTATAATGATTTTATTATTAGGTAAATAAACTACTCTTGGTACATGAGTATGACCGCAAAAAATAATATTCTGCGAAATACCATTAACGATGTCTAAAATGGCTTCTGTGTTTTTAAGCATTGAACCATTAGGGCTCATTTCTTCTAATAAATACATTTCATCACTAGTAGGTGTACCATGACAGAAGTAAAAATCTTCAGTTTGTAAAGAAAATGGTAAACTAGATATCCATTCCTTATGTTCATCTTCTAATAAATTCTGTACATACTGAACTGTTGGATTACCATTATTCTGATCTAATAAAACCCTATCACAATTCCCTCTTATATTTTGTATATTTGATTTTACTAAAAGTTCATATGTATCTAGCGGAAATAATGGTCCATATAAGCTGTCACCTAAATTATATATAGAAGTTATACCACGGCTCTTAATATCTTGTAGTACTGCCATTAATGCATCTTTATTTCCATGAATATCTGATATAATAGCTGTTTTCATTTTCAAAACTCCCTTTATTTTTGATTTTTACTATCTTTCTTTTTTATTGGTTACCTTCATTCAAAAGCCATAAAACTTAACGGCTATCATTAAAATCATCATTAGGACCGCCAAAATTAGGCCTGAGAAAATTGTCGCTATATATTCTTTAGAATTATCAAGATACTTCTTCTGTAATATGACTTCAAACCCGAACAAAACTACAGTATATAAAAAAAAGAAAACGAATATGTAAGGAGAATCACTTCCTACGCGTAATGTAAGAATAAGAAAAACTAACGACATAATCAGATTTACCAATATTGCATATGGCTTATAGAACACATTCCTTCTAGGAGCTTTTCCTAGTCCAAGCCATTTCCGAATACACTTGTTGAATAAATAGAATAGTAGCGCTTCAACTCCTATTAAAACCAGCAATTTCTTCGTAATCACTGTACTGTTCCACTCCCTTATTTGGTTATAATCCAAGTTGAATAATGGAATAAGACTATAAGTATAAACTTATAAAAACTGCTCCAAAATAATAAAGCTCATACTTAAAAATACAATTGCAAATGTCACCATAACCTTTGGTAATTTCCCATAAAAAAATAGTAAAGCTAAACCTATTAATATGTGAATAATAACAAATAATAGAATACTGGCTTAATTTTACCCCTTGTCCAAATTATACCATCCATATAAATTTAAACACGAGTTCTTATTTCAATAAATAGCCCATTAACAGCAATAGAAAGAGGAGTTGCATTTACAACTCCTCACCATAAAATTACCATCGTTCACTGATAACTGTTAAAAATTCAACATTATGCTTCGAACCTTGGTTGTGCGAAACCCATTCTACACATTGACCAATTAAATGTTGTTTTTTGAATTTCATCCCAAATATCCCACAAGTTATTTACTAAACGTAATTCAACATTGCGATTAAACAATTCCTGAAATAAATTAATGACTTCCCATTTGGCAATTGGAATTTGTGCTGTTTCACTTACATAATAACCAGCATTCTTATCTTGAAGTGTGAACTGTTTTGTATCAAATTCATATAAGTATAATTTAGTATTTATCATTGTTTCAAACCATTTGTTTTCAATAACTATAACATGAGAACATGATTTTGATGATATGTATGTTTGCTTATCCATTTCAGATGTGTTCGGTCCAATATGATAACAAACACGCGGACAATTTCTAGGTGTTAAGAAATTTGGCAAGCATTTTTCTTCTATAGCCCATACAAGTCCTTTCGATTGATCTAAATCCGTCCGAGAAGGTATTATAGGCTGAAACACTTGGATATGATTCTCTTCACTTACATGGAATATTCGCACACTTTGTCCTCCTTACATTACCTCAACTTATTTTCTTAATTTACAATTGTTATCTTAAATATCCACCATTATTTAAATCAAATTGAACCCTTTATAACCCCTGTCCGAATTCTATCCTTCCATTTCCCACGCTTTACTATCCGTTGCATACTAACTTTCGTGTTTTCGGGTTTTTCCTTTTTCATTTCATCGATTTTTACTAAATGCTTCTCAAGTTTCTTTAACTCTACCTCCAACTCTCTCAATTTCTCAGGTGAAGGTTCTCCATTTTCGTCTGATTCTAAATGCTTTTTTAACTCATTATTCATTTTCCTTGCTCCCTACTTCCATTCTTCCCTTATTTGGTATAATAGTCCAATTCCAAAAGAAAAGGCCATCAAAATGATAGCCTTACTAATAATATTTTTACAGTGGATTTCCTAAGTGCTTCTTATAACATAATAGCTACTGTTTCATTTCAGAAATTGATATAGTTACTATGTGTTGTTAAAGCAAATTTTTAAAAATGCTTTTTTAGTTAATACTCAACTCTATTGATTATTTTAATTAATAATAACATAATTATCCAAAAATACCCTACAACATCATTATAATCAAATTTTTACACCCTTTTTATAATAGAAAAGAAGAACTACAATCCCACTTTATTTTTGATGAACTTTATTATTTTTTTACTAAGCCCATTAATATAGTACGATTAAAACAGACGCTTGATCAACTTAGCCATACTCATAAGAAGAAAAGAAGAATTGGTATTAAAACAAATGGGAAAACCTCTTTAATTGATATCAAATCTATTCAACTTGAAACTCCCCAATTCATTGTTCGAAATTATTTAACTCCTCCAAACACAGCTAACTCCATCCATTTAAAATAACAGTCCGCATGATTAAAGCCAATTTCTCTTAACCAATTCACTTGAACATCTACATGCTCTAAAATATTATCCGCTTTATCTGGTCGACTAAAATATTCAGCTGCGATTTCTTCACGTTTCCCTTTATTATAAGCTGTAAGATAGTCGATAAATAGCTCATCATATAATTCTTCCATTTCCCTTGTTATAGAAGCTGTATGTTCAATATTGATGAAAATGCCACCTGGCTTTAATACATTATATATATCAGTATATAAAGTTTTTTTCATCTCATTGGTTAAGTGATGAATAGCAAAACCTGATACAATGCAATCAACCGTGTTTGGTTCTACTAAATCCTTGATCGACATACTAAAATCCCTGACATAAAGCTCACAACGATCAGCATATGGCTTTAAATAAATTTCCGCTTGCTCAATCATTGGTTTTGAATGATCAATACAAATTGCTTTTGCCTTTGGATATGTACGAAGTAAAATTTCTCCTAAAAAACCATTACCACAACCTAAATCCATAATTATTTCTGGTTTTTCGGTAAAATGATTAACTACTTGGAGCATAATTTGTGCTTGCTCAGCTCCAAAAGGAATTCCTCCCCTTACTTGTTGTAAATAATGCTTCGTTACATCTTCTCTTTGCCACATTGTTTTCATTATAATCCTCCTTTAAATAAAAAAACTCCGCCTCATATAAGAGACGAAGTTCGATTCGCGGTACCACTCTAATTAGCTTTAAAAGCTCACTTAATAGGATTTCAATCCATACTGATAACGGTAGCTGCCGTTTATGTTTACTATCATTTCAACATAAATACTCATGGACGAGTTGAAGATTATATTGACTGTTTTGCACCAACCAACAGCTCTCTATACAATAGGGAATCCTTAATACTTCCAATCAACGATTTAATTATTTGAATTTTCAATAATTTTATAGCAACATATTCTATTTGTCAATTTTTCAAAACACCGACACAAAATGAAAAAAAATATTCTATTATCACTTATACTTCTTTTCTCAGTGATTTTAACAGCGTGTGGTAACTCGGAGAAGACGAATGTTAAAAAAGAAGCAAATAAAGATGGCGTAAGCACTATTTATACAACCGTTTATCCCATTCAATTTCTAACAGAACAAATTGGAGGGAAATACGTAAATGTTCAAACTGTTTATCCACCAGGTTCTAATGAACATACTTTCGAACCTTCCCAAAAAGATATGATCGAAATGTCAGATGCTGACCTTCTTTTATATATTGGATTTAATTTAGAAGGCTTCATAAACAAATCAAAATCGATTTTTGAAAAAGAAGGCGTAAAAGTAATTCCTGTTGGGGAAAATAGTGTATCCACTCATGAAAAAGAGCATAAAGAAGATGTAAATCATGAAACTAATGACAAAGAACATGGTGAAGATGATGGACATAATCATGGTGACATCGATCCTCATATTTGGTTAAATCCTGAACTGATGATCCATCTCGCTCAAGAAGTGGAAAAAGAACTTGTAGCATTAAATCCAAAGCAAGAGCAATATTTCGAGAAAAATTTAGCAACAGTCACTACCAAATTAGAGGAACTAGACAAGAAGTTCAAAGATACAATCGATCAAAGCAAGAAAAAGGAAATTATTGTATCCCATTCTGCTTATGGTTACTGGGAAGAACGTTACGGAATTGAACAAATAGCTATTACAGGAATGGCTAATTCAAGTGAACCATCACAAAAAGAATTACAAAAAATGATGAAAATCGCAAAAGAAAATGATATTGAATATGTTCTGTTCGAACAAAATGTTGATTCTAAATTAACCGAAATCATTCAAAAAGAAATCGGTGCTAAAGCTTTAACTCTTAACAATCTATCTGTATTAACGGATCAAAATATTAAAGATGAAGAAGACTATTTTAGCTTAATGGAATCAAATATTGCAACATTGGAGAAAGCTCTAAATTAAGCCACTTCAATACGATATTTACCATTCATGACTTCTGATTTTTCGCTTAAACTATCCTTGTAAGGAGGATGATTGCATATGGCGAAAGATGTTATATGTGGTGTTCACAGCTGCACATTTTGGAAAAGTGGAAATAAGTGTGGAGCTAAAAATATAGTTGTTGAAATGTACTCTGATGATAAAGCTAAGACGAGTGGGGAAACTGGTTGCCAAACATTCCAGCCGAAAGATTGTCTTTAACAGTCTATAGAGGATTACGAGGATTCTTCCTCTTAATCCTCTTTTTATTTTATTCAAAAAGATTGGGGACAAAACATGAAGAAAATTAGAGGTATTCTCAAAAGGACTAGCACAAACTAAAAAACGCTACATTTCCAAGTTTTTTGGAAAACCTTGCTAATAAGGCCAAGAATCGTAGTTTGATGGTATAGGGTGAATGTGAACCACATTTCTACATAATTCAAATGCACCAATAATCATTTCCACCCTAAATAAAACGCTTTCATTTTACATTAAGATTCACTTTGTACTTTAGCATTAAAATCTCTTCTTCCAAAAGGTCAGTAATCTCCATTATTACGTTTAAAGGTAATTGACGGTTTAGCAAGATTTCTGCTATTAAATATTGTTTCTTCTTAATTTTCATTTGCTCTACCTACCTGTATAATATATAGTTTTCAGATTATTCTAACTCCACACTATTTATTATACAGGATTAGCTAGCAAATAATAAATTATTATATACCTATTTTTTGATATTTTTTATATTAATGGAAATTCTTCTTTATAACTTGTAAGTTTATCTAGCACTCGCCAATTAATCTGACATCCTATCCCCATTTCTGAAGAAACCTTAACCGTCCCATTTGAAACCGTTAACTCAGGTTCTACAATATCTTCATCCCAAAATCGAGAAGACGATGATATGTCACCAGGTATAGTAAATCCCTCCAAAGTAGCTAAAGCTACATTATGCGCTCGAGAGATACCGAATTCAATCATTCCACCACACCAAAGTGGTATATGGTGTTGCATACAATAATTATGAATAGAAACAGCTTGCTTCCATCCACCAACACGTCCCATTTTCACACATAATATCTTCGCACTTTGTAACACAACAGCATTTTTTGCAGTATTGAATGATGTAATGCTTTCATCCAAACAAATAGGGGTCTTCATTTGCCTTTGAAGCTCACTATGCAGTAAAAGATCATCGTGGCCTAAAGGTTGTTCAACCATCATTAATTGAAAATTGTCTAACCGTTGAAACAATTCCATGTCATCTAATGTAAATGAAGAATTCGCATCGACCATTAATGGTAAATCTTCATGCTCTTTTCGAATAGTAGAAATATACTCTATCGCATTATGAGGGCTGACTTTTACTTTATATCGCTTGTAACCTTCACTTCGATACGCTTCAATTTGCTTAAGAGCTTTCGTTATGTCATCTGATGCAATTACCACCCCCGCTTCTACTTCTTCCCTTTTCCCACCAAATAGCACATATAATGGCTTACCTTGTTGTTTGCTAAATAAATCCCAGAAGGCAAGTTCTAGCCCTGATTTAGCCATATGATGGCCTCGTATTGTAGCAAAATTTTTTTGAAGTTCCTCAGGATGTGTAACTTTATGATTTAGTGCAGGAATTAAGTATTCCTTTAATATATAGTAGCAAGTTTGAATGGTTTCCTCTGTGTACCATGGACTTGAAAATGCAACAACTTCTCCCCATCCACTTAGACCATTTTGATCTTTAACTTCAATAATGATCGCTTCCCTTTCTGTAATCGTACCTAACGCATTATAAAACGGCTGCTTTAATGGGGCGGAAATGACACGTAATGTTATAGAATGAATAAACATACTTTATTCCTTGTCCTCCATAAGTTTTCTCAAACTTCTTCGCATTAGTTTATTTGAAGAGTTTCTTGGTAGTTCTTTCACGATAAAAATTTGCTTAGGTACTTTATAGGAAGCTAGAAGATTACGACAATGCGCTTGTAATACATCCGCCTTTACATTTGAAGATTCATGAATAACGACAAAGCCAACAGGTATCTGTCCCCACTTCTTGTCCTCTACACCTGTAACACCCGCTTCAAATACGGCTTCATGCTTCATCAATGCCGCTTCGATTTCTGCTGGATACACGTTCTCTCCTCCAGAAATAATTAAATCAGAACGTCGATCCACAACAAATAAGAAACCATCATCATCTAAATAACCCATATCTCCTGTTTTAAACCAGCCATTATCAAAAGCGGCTTCCGTTGCATCTTGACGATTCGCATAGCCTTTCGTAACATTTGGGCCTTTCACGACGATTTCACCAATTTCATTTGCACTTGCAACGCTGGAATCGATATGAATTTCAAGCTGTGATGGAAAGAGTGCTTTTCCCGCTGAGCCCAGCTTATCTAAACTATACTCTGGTGTAAGTGTAACGATTTGGGAAGCTGTTTCCGTCATCCCGTATGTTTGAAAAACCGGCACTGCTTTTTCTTTACATGTTTCTAGAAGGCTTAGTGGTGCTGGCCCACCACCTAGCAACATACAACGAAACGTAGGAGGATACACTTGATCTCCAAGTTTCACAATCATACGGTTTAGCATAGCTGTCACGACCGACATGATGGTGACTTTATGATCCTGAATGGCTAGATTAGCTTCTTCTTCATCAAATTGCTCATGAACAATAATTGTTATTCCATAGATGACACTACGAAATAAGATCGATAAACCACTAATATGGAACATAGGAACTACACAAAGCCAAGTATCTCCTTCATGCAACCCTAGATTTAGCATCGATCCTACCGCACTCCACCAGTGATTGCCGTAAGTTTGCATAACTCCTTTTGGATTACCGGTCGTTCCTGAAGTATACATAATGGTTGCTGTTCTATTTAAATCAAACTCTTGAACGATTTCTACTTCCACACTTTCTTTCATGAAAGGGATGCGTTCAACCATAATGACATCAGCATGAGACTTCTGTGTTTCAGCTATTTTATTAGCGTATTTTTCTTCAGTAACAATCCATTTCAATTCAGCATCTTGAAACTGCCAAGAAAGTTCTTCTGGTGATAGTCTTATATTATGAAGCACAATTTTTGCACCGATATGCATCAACGCGTGAATAGTGACTACCATCTCAAAGCGATTTCCCATTAGTATGCCCACTGCATCTCCATATTGAATACCTTTTAAACAAAGTTTAGAAGCATATTCAATTGAACAACTATATAGCTCCTGAAACGTGACTTGCTTTTCTTTCATAATAAGAGCAACACGGTTAGGAGACAATTCTGCCCGTTTTTTTAACCAATTGGGCAATATCGTTTGCTGCATTATTGTTTTCAACTCCTTCTATCAAAAAAACCTGACAAAGATATATATTGTCAGGCTTTACATTTTGGATAATGATCAAGGGAACTTAGGGAATTGATCAAAATTAGGTTTGCGTTTTTCTTTAAATGCGTCGCGTCCTTCTTTTGCTTCATCCGTTGTGTAATAAAGAAGTGTTGCATCTCCAGCAAATTGTTGGATACCAGCAAGACCATCTGTATCTGCATTAAATGCAGCTTTCAAGAAACGTAGTGCCATTGGGCTCTTCTCTAGCATCTCTTCACACCATTGTACAGTTTCTGCTTCAAGTTGTTCTAAAGGTACAACTGTATTTACAAGTCCCATATCTAGCGCTTCTTGTGCGTTGTACTGACGGCATAAGTACCAGATTTCACGTGCTTTCTTATGTCCTACGATACGTGCAAGATATCCTGAACCGTAACCAGCATCAAAGCTGCCTACTTTAGGTCCTGTTTGTCCGAATACTGCATTATCAGCTGCGATTGTTAAATCACATACGATATGTAATACATGTCCACCGCCGATTGCATAACCCGCTACCATTGCTACAACTGGCTTTGGAGTTACTCGGATTAAACGTTGAAGATCTAATACATTTAAGCGAGGAATTTGATCATCACCTACATATCCACCATGTCCACGTACTTTTTGATCTCCACCAGAACAGAATGCTTTTCCGCCTTCACCTGTTAAGATGATTACACCGATCTTCGCATCATCTCTAGCGTAAGCAAATGCATCGATTAATTCCGAAACTGTCTTCGGAGTAAAAGCATTATGCACGTGCGGGCGGTTAATTGAAATTTTTGCAATGCCATTATAAGTAGAATAAATTATTTCGTCATATTCACGTTCTTGTACCCAATTGAATGCCATATTATTTAACCCTCCATTTTTCAACAAATTCACTTACTATTTTACCAAACATTTCAGGATTCTCCACATGAATTGCATGTCCAACTTGTTGAACAACTTGCCATTCACACTGGTCAATGCTTTTCATCATTTCATTTGCGATTCGACAATACTTCTCATCGTATTCTCCCGTAATGAGAAAAACCGGGAAGGTCAGTGAATATAATTGCCCCCACCATGAAGGCTGAGAGCCTGTCCCCATTCCAAGTAAGCTGCTCGCTAACCCAATTTCACTATTAGTAAGGCGTTGATTATTAATCTTTTGTTTCACATCATTCGGTAACGATTGCTGCGATTGAAATAGAGGAATACTTTGCCAATAGTCTACAAATTTCGCAATGCCTTCACGATTGATTCGTTCTGCCAATGCTCTATCACTTTGACTACGGCTAACTCTTTCCTCTTCAGTTGCTAAACCAGGTGAAGCACTTTCTAATACAAGTGTCTGTACATACTCATGGTGAAGTATAGCAAACGTTAGCGCTAATCTTCCTCCCATCGAATAGCCAAGTACATGTGTTTTCGAAATGTTTAACGCTTGTAAAATACTCAACAAATCTCTAGCAACTTCTTCAATTGCATATCTTTCTTTCGTATGTGGATGATCCGTTTTTCCATGTCCAATGATGTCAGGCATGATACACATATACTGGTGACTTAAAGCTCGTATGGTTTCTCTCCAAGTTGAGTGGTTACCAGTAAAACCATGAAGCAATAATAAAGGTTCACCTTCCCCTACTATCTCAACATGATAATTTACGTCATTACAACGTATGTTCATCTTAATTACCCGCAAGAGATCGAATAATTTCTTTTGAAACATCATTCCACAATTTACGATGTTTAACAACATTCTCTTCACGATTTGTTTTTACTTCAAGAACTTTTAATCCTTCTTTTTGGAATGAATCAACGAGCGCCTCTTCAAAATGAGACCAGCTTTCAACTCTCGTAAATTTTCCTCCATACATCTGAACAGCATGTGAAAAGTCTAAGCCATGTGGTGTACCAAATAATTCTTCAAAGTACTCTTTCTCACTAGATTGAGGTAAGAATGAGAATATTCCTCCACCATCATTATTCACAACTATAATTGTCATATTTAGTTTCAGCATTTTAGCAGCTAACAAGCCATTCATATCATGATAAAAACTTAAATCACCGATAACGAGAACAGTGGGATTACCTTTAACACTAACTCCAAGAGCAGTAGACACTACCCCATCAATGCCATTTGCTCCTCTATTAGCATAAACTGTACTATTTGTATCGTTACAATGAAAGAACGAATCACAATCTCGAATTGGCATACTGTTAGAAACAAATAAATTTGCTCCTTTTGGAAGTAGTCCATTCAATTCAGTGAAAATTTTCCCTTCATCCATTGAAGTTTCTTCACGAATATTTTGTAGCCCTTTTTTCGCTAGCTGATTAAGTTGATTCCATAATTGATACCATTCATCATCTTCTGAAGGTGATAACTTCTCCGCTAGATAATGACAAAACCATGTTTCATCACAAGAAATCATCTGAGAGGCCATACCAGTCGGCTCTCTCCAACCATCTCCACCATCGACTACAATATGATCAACTTCCTTACATTGTTTTATAAATAATGTAAGGGCTTTAGATACAGGCATAGAGCCAAATCGAATGATAACATCTGGTTGCAATTCGACTAATGCCTCATTTATACGTAAGAAAGTATCATAACAATCAATGACATGTGATTGATTATCACTTGTTCTTAATTGCGATAAAGGATCAGCTAATATTGGGAACTCTAATTTCTCAGCTAACTCAATGATTGCATTTGAAAAACGAGTATCGTGTATTTCACCGCATACAATAATACCTTTTTTCTTTTCCTTTAACTCTTTCACTAAGACATTGATACTTGATTCTTCTAACATAGTACGACTATCCAATTTGGTATAATTTACTCTTCTGCCAATATGAAAATAGTCTTCATTCATTTTAGGAAGAAGTGGTTCTCTTACTGGAAAATTTAGATGCACAGGACCCGCAGGATTCTGCTTTGCAACAATCCCTGCTCTTTTACCAATATTGCGTACATATTGTATTGCACTATCATTCATTTCAGGTATAGCCATTTCTGAAAACCATTTTACATATTCACCGTATAAATGAATTTGATTAATAGCCTGCGGAGCCCCTACGTCTCTCAGTTCATGAGGACGATCAGCCGTTACCACTATTAATGGAACTCTCGAAATTTGAGCTTCCACAATAGCTGGATAATAGTTAGCAGCAGCAGTCCCTGAAGTGCAAACGATGACAACTGGCTCACGTGTTGATTTAGCTATACCAAGAGCAAAGAACGCTGCTGAACGTTCATCTATATTAATATGTGTTTTAATATTAGGATGCTTTAATAGCAACATACTTATCGGTGTTGAACGTGATCCCGGGCTAATAACAGCATGTTTCACATTCATGCAAGAAAGTTCGTCGATAAATGCTGCTGTATATGCTGTTAGAGTCTCTTGATGATTCACGATAAATCTCCTCCTAAAGCGTTTAACATTGGTTTAAACTTAATCCATGTTTCTTGATACTCATCTTCAGGATTAGAATCCTCAACAATTCCACAACCAGCGAATAAAGATGCTTCTTTTCCTTGTAATAGCGCATTGCGAAGTGCAACAGCAAACTCACCATTACCATAAGCATCTATCCAACCTATTGGACCGCCATATAAACCTCGTTCTAAGCTTTCATTTTCACGAATCCATTCAACAGCTTCTTCTTGAGGTAGTCCCCCCAATGCAGGTGTTGGATGTAGTTCCTTCACAAAACGGAAAATCGAAATATCATCATTACAAATCGCTGTTACAGGTGTAAATAGATGTTGAATATGCTTTATTTTCATTAATACTGGTGAATGAGGTACATTTAATTCCTTGCATAATAGCTGTAAAACATTTGTTATCATTTTTACAACATATTGATGCTCTATTAAATTCTTCGGGTCAGTTAATAATTGTGTCCCTAATGCCTGATCTTCCGCTTCCGTCTTTCCTCTAGCAATCGAACCCGCTAGACAAGTCGATAGCACATTATTCTTTTCTTTTTTCACTAATCTTTCAGGTGTCGCTCCAATGAAGCAATCACTTGCAGATTCTAAACTATATATATAACTCGAAGCTTGTTCTTCTAGCAGATGAGCAAGAATAGCATCTGATGAGATTGTTTGTTGATAAGTTAATCTTAATTCTCTAGCAAGTACAATTTTATCTATATCAGAACTCTTTAACGTTTTGACAGCTTCAGCCACTTGGTGCTTCCAGTGTTTTGGCTCAACCTCTTTCTTCTCCATTAAGACGTTTTCATCAAATGAAACATCGTTAAGAGAAGCTTGCCATAATTGCTCTCCTATTTCAAAAATCGTAGTATAACGCTTAATATCCTCGCCTGGAGCACAAAGAATATTCGTCGTGAAATATGTTTCACCATTCAAGTTGGAAATCATATAGCGCGGTACATAAAAAAAGTTATCACCGAAATGATCCCATAGTAAAGATTGACTCTTATTACAATCAAATGAAAAAGCTCCAAATAAAATAGGTCCCGTCATCGGGATCTCTTTCTCGCATTGAATAACACTATGATCTAATAAGCCTTGCCACTCTTTTTCAATATTACTGTATCTATGGTTATCTGCATGTGTTTGTACCTTTTCCACTCTTCCTAGCCCAACAATTGCTGTTTCAGCTGTTCCATTCATAGGCTCCTGCCAAAACAAGCGCTCACCTAAGAATTGTTCTCTTCCTGCTGTATAAAAAGAAAGGGGGCTAAGTGCCTGTACCTTGATCACTTTACTAAAAAGAACAGAAGTATTTAATTCATTTGCTTTTTGTACTGCTTTTTCTAAGCCTTCGAGGAGCTGTGTTTCAAGTATGATAGCCATAAATCTCCCCCCCTTTTCCATAAATATGATATACCTGTAAACCTATTTAAAGATACACCTCTTAATTCTATTGTGTCAACGATTCAAGATTAACCCAATTACTATTGATCAAAAGTCTGTTTCTTTCCTTATTATTTACTCTTTATTCTAACATATTTGTTATAATCCTTCTTATGTTAAGTATAAAGTGATTGACAGCAACATTAACTTTTTCTTACACTTAAATGTGAAGACTTGTTCACAATTTGTGAAGAATGTCTTTTCACTATGTATACAACTTACGCTTTTAAGGGAGAGACTTCATTCATGCCAACACAAATGAATTCACAGCCTGCATCGGCGGTACCAAACAAACCAGGCTGGAGAGTATGGTGGCAACTCACTAGACCGCATACACTTACTGCTGGTTTTGTTCCAGTATTGATTGGTACAGCCCTTGCTATGCAGAGCACTGAAATCAATCTACTTTTATTTAGTGCGATGTTAATAGCCACTTTATTAATTCAAGCAGCAACCAATATGTTTAATGAATATTACGACTTCAAATTGGGATTAGACAATGAAGATTCTGTTGGAATCGGTGGAACAATCGTACGCGATGGCGTTCAACCAAAGACAGTACTTACAATCGCTTTTTCATTGTATGGCATTTCCGCACTTCTAGGTGTATATATTTGTTTATCATCTTCATGGTGGCTAGTTGTGGTTGGATTAATAAGCATGGCTGTTGGATATTTCTATACTGGTGGACCATATCCAATTGCATATACACCATTTGGTGAATTGTTTTCCGGATTTTTTATGGGTATGTTAATCATTTTAATATCTTTCTTTATACAAACGGGGACAATTACACCCCTTTCTGTTTTAGTATCGATGCCAATCGCTTTTCTGGTTGGAGCAATCCTTCTATCCAACAGCATTAGGGATCTTGATGGTGATAAAGAAAGTGGAAGAAGAACATTAGCTATTCTATTGGGTAAAAAGAATGCAATCGTATTTCTTGCAGGAATGTTTATCGTCGCATATAGTTGGTTGATTGCGTTAGTACTAATGAAAATCGTTACACCATGGGTTTTACTTGTCATCCTGAGTGCACCAAAACCATTAAAAGCCGTGAAAGGATTTATTGGCAAGGAAACACCTATACAAATGATGCCAGCTATGAAAGCAACAGCACAAACAAATACAATCTTTGGTTTCTTATTATCAGTTGGACTTTTTTTAAGTTATCTTTTTTAATTTCCACAGGATGCTTCCTAATTTTAATGAAGCATCCTTTTTTTATTATGCCTTCTTTTTTATAAAGGACTCAGGGCTCAGAATGAAATTTTATTCGAAAGCTTATACTATGTAAGACGGATAAAAGGAGGTTCTAAAGCATTGATTGCACCTAACGAAATAAAACAATTGAAACAACTCTTATTACAACAAAGAGAAGAAATCGAACATACTATAGAACGAACAAAATATAATTCAGATGAAGGAAGTTTAAAAAATTCAGTAGATGAGCTTTCATCTTATGATAACCATCCAGCTGATTTAGGGACCGAATTATTTGAACGTGAAAAAGACCATGCACTTGAAGAACATGCATTACTTGAAATCGAAAAAATCGATTTGGCTTTGAAAGCAATGGAAGAAGATAAATATGGGAAATGCATTATTTGCGGTACTTCCATCCCTTATGAACGCTTAGAAATCGTTCCCTATTCACTATATTGTGTTGAACATACACCCGAACGTGACCTAGCATCAGATTACAGACCTGTTGAAGAAGACATCTTAAGACCACCTTCAACCAATTCATTTGATACAAACAAAAGTCCCTATATTTCAGACTATCTTGATAGCTTTCAAGAAGTCGCACGATATGGTACTTCAGAATCCCCTTCAGACTTTATCGGTGATTACGAGACAATGAGCGGTCTGTACAATGATGAAGATGATCAAGAGGGATTTACAGAAGATATAGAGACATTTATTGCTACTGATATAACAGGAGAAAATATCATGGTGGTTCCATCTGTATCTCACGAAAACTATGAAGATGTACTAGATAATGAAAATATCGAATCACCCATTGGAAACATTCCATTTAAACAAACAGACGGATACGAAGAGAGGTAGTCATATTGTAAGAAAAGCGCAAGTACCCGTTTTTTCGCCCACCGAATGGATCATCTGAAACGAAGACAAAGAAAAAAGCATGTAGAAATATCTACATGCTTTTCTTAATGACCCATACGGGATTCGAACCCGTGTTACCGCCGTGAAAGGGCGGTGTCTTAACCGCTTGACCAATGGGCCAAATTATATATGGCGGAGAAGGAGGGATTTGAACCCTCGCGCCGGTTACCCGACCTACACCCTTAGCAGGGGCGCCTCTTCAGCCTCTTGAGTACTTCCCCAT